>JANMGS010000166.1:0-9105 GCA_031374745.1 Ferruginibacter sp.
TTTAAAGTACCTGGTACGCATGTTTTGTGAGATGCAAACCAGGACGGAGAGTTGGATAAAAACGGAGCACCTTTTTTTCTCTGGATGGGTAAAGAATTACGGATTGTCAGTTCATTTGCGAGGTAATACCATTAAAACTGAAACAATTATTAGTAAACTAATTGAAATTGAATAACTGACATAAACAAAAAACATGAAAAGGATTTTATTTTTATTTGTATGCAACATCATTATAAACAGCCACCATACTGTAACAGCCCAAAACCTGAGCATTGAGGAAACCAAAACAATATTGTGCGGCCATAAATGGCTTTTAAAAACATTGGAGCAGGATAATAAAGCGGTAGCAGTTCCGGAAAAATTACGGGGACTTAAAATAGTTTTTAATACTGATGGATATTCGTATCGGTTCATGTCTTCAGATGTTGATGGAGAGAAATCAAAAAATGGCTATAGGTGGAGCATTACAAAAACACAACTCAGCATTGCTGATAATTTAGTGTACTCGTATAGCCTGAAAGATATAGACGGCATGAAATTGTACCTGACCCTTCCCGGAAAAGCAACTTTTGTTTACGAAAGAGATAGAAATATTATTACTGATGATAGTGATTGGTATGATTTATTAAAACTGGATTCCTCGATGGAGAAACTCGCTGCCAGAATGGACCAGGAAAAGGCAAACTATAAAATTATTGTTGGAAGCTGGGACCTGGAAAAAGTTTCTTTTAAAAATACAGAAACAACGGAGGATGATGGTTTTGAAGAGTATTTTAATTTTTTTAAGGCGGCATTATTAAATGCGGTAAAAGAAGGGTATAGATTAACTAAAGAGGATAAAGAACTTCTTGATCTTGAGGCTAAAGCCTTGGCACGTACTTATTTTGTGAGTACAGTTAATTTTGAAGAAACCGGTGCATTCAAAAATGAATATTTTTCAGGAACACTATCTGGTGAATATTCGATGGTGTCGTCTAAAAGCTTAAAAATGAATTGGAAAAACGGGGATGAAAACGCATTGGAAATAATAAAAATAAATTCAACAGATTTAATACTTAAGGATAAAGATTTAAAAGTTGTTTTTTATTATAAAAGAAGTAAAGAATAGCATCTAGAAATGGAATTGTCGCACTCATTCCTTATAAACTTATTTAAAAACAGAAAAATAAATTATGAAAAAACTAATTACAATTTGCCTTTTATTGGCAACTGCATTTAATGTAACTGCTCAAGTAAATTTTGAAAATAAACATCTGGCAATACTAGAAAAAATTTCATTTACAACCAGCTACAAGACCATAAAATCCTTTATGAAAGATAATAAGTATACTTTTCAACAAGAACAAGAAAATGAAATAGATTTGCCAAATGATGCGTTTTTAGCAGTTGTATATTTGGAATTTAAAGGGCCAATTGGCAATACTATTATGGTAGGTTATAAAGAGAAAGACAAGTCGTTTTTAGTAGTTGTAAATCAAATAGCTATTATAAATACAGTTTTTTGCGAAATTCAATTGAAGGACGAAAAATTTAAAATGATAGAAAAAAATGAGAGTGATAAATTTTGGGCTAAAAGTTCTTACAAATATCAGATTATAACTGATAATTCCGAAGATAAAATACATAGACTAATGTTTATAAGCCCAAGCTACCCCGAATATATAAAATAGGTTTATATTTTGCCTTGGTTCATTTCTTACGAAACATTCGGAAGCGGTGTTTACCCGGGAATAAACAAGTATTGTTTCGTGAGACACGAACCAAGGCTAGGAGGTATATATTATCTTTAGAAATAGGTTAGCTTTTAATCCCAAATCCGCAAACTCACCCTAACGTAAAAACTCTAGCAAAAAATGATTGATATAATTCAAATATTTAAATTAGAAGAAAGGTTTAAAAAAGATGAGTATGAGACAGGCAAACTGCGGCTTCTAAATCAAAACGACGACAGTTTAATGTCTAGGACTGGTTACTTAGAGAACAGCACTTTGTATTTGCCAGATATGGGGAAGCAAGAGCCTGACCTTCAAAGTGCACACACCGTCATTATACAGGATATCAATGGTTTTGATCCCTTTCCTTTCACCATATCACGGGATGCTTCGCATCGGCCCAGATGGTTTAAGGACATCAAAAAGAATCATGTTTTGTTGGTGAAGGATGAAGCAATATGCTACTACAGGCTTTCAAGATCTTTGACTTTTGACATTTTCAGAATTGAAAAAAAGCTGCCTGACTGTTTTAACCTATACCTGAACTATTCCGAAAATCCGCTCGCTATTGGTGTGCCTGAACGGGATGACCATAAAATAGCAGAGATTAAGCTTAATAAACCTGTGAGGTACAAACTAAATGGAAAGTCCGACTTTACAATGACCGGCAGAAAACAACGGACATTTGCTGAGTACGATTACTTGATAGAATACGTGGGCCAGGCTGATAAGATCGCTTTTAAAGATTGGAACAAAATGGAGACCAGCAAGATTAAACCAAAGGAATATAAGCTGGTGGACGAGAGAAAAATATTAAAATAAAACCCAGCAATACGAAAAGTTGGAAGCGCTGTTTTAGGCTGCGGAAAGATTTGTATGCGGGTATTTGCTGCAAGTCTATGATCAGTTATGGGTTGTTAAGATTTATTGGAATAGAAAAGAAGAGGTCTTGCAATAGTTTAATACGGAATAGTTGGTTAAAACAAGCCGCTATATTTTTAGCGCTTGAAAAAATTTAAAAAAACGCACTGATGAAAACACAACTGAAAAATTATTTTTTTGCATGGAGCTTTTTATTATTTATTGCAACCGCTGGTTATGCACAAAAAGAATTCTTTAGGTCGCAACAGGTTTTTACCAATGATCAGATGAGCATTTTTTTTTCGTCGGTAACTATTCATGACGGGCTGGTGATCTTTAATGCCAACGATTATCATCTGTATGCCTACAACAAAAAAGACGGGTCGCTTAAATGGTCTGTTGAAACCAATTATAAATCTTCTATACCGGTATTTGTACATGACAGTATTGTTTATGCAGGCATATCTAAAAAAGAAGTACACCAGGCAGCACAGTTCAGCTTGGTAGATGGAAAATTAATAAAAGTGCTGCCATTTGGACCACTGGCCACAAAGCCATTTATTAAGAACGGGATGCTGTATGGAACCGCCATTTACAATTATGGTTGCATACTTGCATACGACCTTAAAAAAGATACGGTTGCCTGGAGCCGGTTTATTGCACACGGCTTTTCACGTACGCCATATTATTTTGAAAATGAGATATGGGCGAATGCAGAAGCGAACAATTGGGTACGACTGGGTTATAATGGTGTTTTACTAGATACCACCTGCACAGTAAATGCAGATATTTTTGTACAGGATATTCCCTGCGTAAAAATATTTACTGCCCTTTCGCATGATGGGAAGGAAATAAATGTAAAACTGTCGAGATATATTTTTGGTAATTATTTTATAGACCTGCCGCAGATGATAACGACCGGTAAATTTACCTTTGTTTTAAATGATGATAAGCTCAGCATACTTTCTAAAAAGCTTAAAATAAAGCAACAGGTAGATGTTTCTTCCTTTGCAGAAGGCCTTACTGATAACTATACTACAAAATTGCTGAAAGCAGACGATGAGCATATATGGTTACTGTATAGCAATCAACTGCTGCAATACAACCATAAAACAAAAATACGCACCCGATCAACAGACCTTACCGCTTGGCAACCGAACAGTGTTTTGCTGGATGATGAAAACATCTGGCTGATTTCGGGTAAGGACGGATTATTGTATGGGCTTTCATTAACATCTAATTAAATTTTTTCCATTGCATCTTTATATAGAAAAACCTGGTGATGTAATAACAAAACAATTCCATCCCAATGGCGCATTGTATTTGTACTCCGTTTTAAATGATGGAAAGCCGGCCAATGGCTGGAGTAATAAAACCTGGTTTAAAAAAGAAGGTTTGCAGCTGGAAGAAAACTACAACAATGGTTTGCTCATCGAAAAAATAAATTACGATGAAAGCGGCAAAATTATCGAACACAAAATATGGAGCAACCGCCTTGAGCAACTTATAGATAAACCACCTCATCCCAAACTTCCTAAACCGAATGTAGTTACTGGTTATGCCTTTTTGAGTGCGTACCTTAAACATTTGCCAGCCGTAAGTGAATTTATCAAAGCTGAATACCGTGAAGATTTGCTTTTGCAATCATTTAATGCAAGCTACCATGCCAAACAAAATGATGCAAAATGGACAATGAAGGGCGAACAAATGAGTTTTACCATCTATTGGAATTATGAGGAAGTTTCTCATCAATGGCATTGCCATTGCAGCACCGAAGCCCTGTATTGGAAAGCAAGAACGTTTTTTGTAGGCAAACTTTAAACAGAATAAAAGATACAGTGTTTAATACTAAACCAAATAAATATCAAAATTTACCATCTCTACAAACTCCTTTAATCTTGTATCAATAGCTCTTTTGGTAATTCATTCAATTTTTCAGGCCCAAATTTCTCATTCAAAAACTAGCCATGTTGCTGCCTATAATAATAGCCGTTTTCATGTTTTCGAAAATAAGGTTTTTTGTTTTGGTCAGATGACCAACACAGCCGAGTCTCGGCGGGGTTTTCGCAAGCACTCACTAAAAATTATTACAAAATTTCGCTGCGAAACCCCGACGCATGAATAAGTTTTAAATTATACGAAACCCTTTGCTTTCGTTCTTGAAATAAAATATAATAATGTGCTTAATTTTATATTTAAGTAAACGGCGTTAATATTTTAATCCAGCTAAGTTTTACCATTTAAATTCACTGCTTTTACAATAACCTCATTTATAAAAGTTCTAGAACGAATAATGTTAATATTTTGGAGCGTAAGTATGTTCTGTATATATTTGAGGCTACTTCATTTTTTATGAGAACATTCATTATCTTATCATCCATTTTATTTTTATCTTGTAATAACGAACCTACTGAGTCTAAGTCAGATGATAAAGACAGTGTTGTGCAAGAACTCAAACAAGACACATTAATAAATACAGAAATTTTTGACAGCCCTATGGCATCTGAATCGTCGTCATATGTGTGGCTTGTTGATCTTGAAAATAAAGCAAAAAAGAAAAATCCTAATTTTAAAAAAGAATATTTGAATGTAGATACCTTAATAAAAGGGCTTAATGATTTATTTCCAAATATTAAGCTCGATAAAGTAAAAATGAGCGGCGACACTTTATTCACAAAAATTGTAGACAGTGAGTACCTTGTAGAAAGAATTGGTTCGAGCGGCGCTTCATTATACATTGCAGCAGTAGTTATTAACCTAACTTCGGTGGATAGGATAAAATATGTAAAAATTGATTTTGAGGAGGGTAGCCATGCGTCGCCTGATACATGGAGTGCAGAAGATTTTAGTGAATATAAAGAGCTTCGTTAAATACCAGACTTTCGCCCAACTTTCCTTCCGATAAAGGTTAAGCCATCTCTTCGCCTGCATTGAATACACAATTATCTACCAAAAGACCAGCGTCCGGTTAGACGGAGAGGACTGTAAATAGTGAATTTTTAACATTATAATTCAAATAATAAATTATCTTTACATCGTGAAAAAAGTCGCAATCATATTCTTACTAGTCATTTATGGGTTTTCGTCCATAGGTGCTACGGTGCATTTGCACTACTGTATGGGTAAGTTTGTAGATTGGAGCCTCACCGAAGCCAAAGAAGATAAGTGCGATAAATGCGGAATGAAAGGCAAGGTGAAAAAAGGTTGTTGCAAAGATGAGCACAAGCATTTTAAACTAAAAACAGACCAACAAAAAGGAAGTATAGTTGATGTGGTCAACTTTATAACTACCCCAGTTTTACTTACTCCTACAGCTTATTGTTTTTTTCAAATACCGGTAAATACAAAGTATAATTACAACAATTACCACCCACCGCCCAACATACACAATCAAAACTTACAAGTTTTGTATTGTACTTTCTTAATTTGATTTATTGATATTTCGTTTGTCGCCGACACGTAAAAGTGCATCGGCTATTGGTGCGTTTATGCACATCTAATTCTTATTACAAATCTTAAATTACAAAAAATGAAAAAAATATTATCAGTAATAGCTATTGCATTACTAATTACTAGCACAAGCTTTGCACAAATAAAAAACAGTAAAACGGAAACCATAAAAGTATATGGCAACTGTGGAATGTGTAAAACAAAAATTGAAAAAGCAGGCACTGTTAAAAATGTATCTAAAATAGATTGGAACGAAGAAACAAACATGGCAACTGTTACTTACGATACCAAAAAAACAACAACGGATGCCATTCTTAAAAAAATTGCATTGGTTGGTTATGACAGCGATAACTTTTTAGCTCCCGATGCAGTTTATGCAAAATTGCCTGGTTGTTGCAAATACGATAGAAAGGCAAAACCTACAAATGTAGTAACTATAGCAACGCCCAAAGAAGACCATACAGGACACAATCATGGGGCTGCTGAAACTAAGCCTGTTGAAGAAAAATTGGTACAAACAGTAAACCAACAGCAATCAATAATTGATAACTATTTTGCAGTAAAAGATGCTTTGGTAAAAACAGATGCAGCAACCACTGCTCAAAAAGCCACTGCATTGCTTGCCTCATTAAATAATATTGATATGGGCAAAATGAAAATGGACGACCACATGGCATTTATGAAAGTGGAAAAAGCATTAAAAGCGGCTGCAACTACCATTAGTAAAAATAAAGATGTAGCAGTACAAAGAGATGCTTTTAGTGATTTATCCAGCAATATGATAGCATTTGTAAAAGTTACCAAAGCAGGGGAGCCTGTGTATGTACAACATTGCCCAATGGCAAATGATGGAAAGGGTGCAGATTGGTTGAGTAAAGAAAATGCAGTGAAAAATCCTTACTACGGCAATATGATGTTGACTTGTGGCAAAACAGTTGAAACAATTAAATAAATATAACCTTGCATAGCTATGTAAACAATGGCTATGCTTTTAAACTTTTATAAAATGAACAAAATAATATTGGTTACAGCAATGTTGGTTTCAACATTCATTTCAAATGCACAAATTGCTAAAGTAGAAATAATGGCTACAGGCCTTACTTGCTCTATGTGTAGCAATGCTATAAATAAGCAATTAAAAACCTTGGCCGAAGTAGAAAAAGTAGATATAGATTTAAATAAAAATTTATTTCTGATAACCCTAAAAAAAGACAACCAGCTTACACCTAAAACTTTTAAAGATAAAGTAGAAAAAGCAGGTTTTTTTGTAGGCTCAATGGTGCTGTTTATGCATTTTAATAACCAGCTAGTAGAAGACAATAAGCAAATAGATAATTACATTTTTATAGATACAAAGGCGCAGACATTAAATGGTTTAACAAAAGTAAAGCTGTTAGACAAAGGATATGTAACCACGAAAGAGTATAAAAAATTATCTAAAATATTTGTAAAATATACGAGTTACAATAACGACAATGAACAAGATTTTCACCTTAAAGCAATGTAAAAGATGAAGATTATAATGATCTTTCTATTATCAGTAGCCTCTATAAAAGTAAGTGCCCAAGAGCTTTTTGTAATGACGGAGCCTGCAAGCAATATGCCTGCGGGGGCAATAGGAGTAAGGGCTATGAACAGTTTTATGTATGAAAAAGATGGTACATTAAACTATCATATTATGCCCGAAATAATGTGGGGTATTAGTGCGAAATGGATGGTACACTTACAAAGTTTTCATAGCAATAGAACAACAGGCGGCTTAAAAACAGAGGGCGGTAGTATTTATGCAAAATACCGTTTTTATAGTAGCGATGAAATGCACAAACATTTTAGAATGGCCTTGTATGGCAGGTACAGTAAAAACAGGGCAGATATACACCAAGAAGAAATAGAAACAATGGGGCATAATACAGGTTATGAAGGAGGAATCATAGCTACCAAATTGGTAAACAAAATTGCTGTAAGTTCTTCGCTTAGTTTTGAAAAAGCATTAAACAATATGCCCGATTATAAATTTCCTACTTCGCAAAGCAACAATGCAACCAACTACACATTATCTATTGGTAAGTTAATGTATCCTAAAAATTATACGAGCTTAAATCAAACCAACATAAACTTGATGTGTGAGTTTTTGGGACAAAGTTTAAATGCCAATGGAAAATCTAACTTGGACATAGTACCCTCATTGCAATTTATAATAAGAAGCCAAGCCAGAATAGACTTGGCTTACCGCAAGCAATTGTACAGCACCATGACACGTACTGCCCCAAATGGTTTTATGGTAAAATTCGAATACACTTTTTTTAATGTAACCAAATGAAAAAATTAATTTCAATATTGAAAATGGTTTTTAAAAAATTGTTTGTAAAAAAATGTTGCCAATAACAATTTATGCCAGCTGCCAATATTACGATTAATTTGTGTGGCTATTTTGGACAGGATTAATTTGCCTATTTACACCAGGTACAATAGCCAAAACCGGCACAATTTCTTTATAGCAGATAATGATGTAAACCTTTCTTTTAATTGTGTAATGGATACCTTGCTATAAAAACTAGCTTGCCAATTATTGTAAAATACGGTTACAGTAAAAAATTCGAGTATATATTATACAGATAGCTAACCGCCAATTCCACTAGCATAAGCTTACCTCTATTAATCTTTTATAGAAAAAAATGGAACGTCAACAGGAGCTACAAAATTATACTTGCCCCATGCACCCTGAAGTAATGCAGGATAAGCCGGGTAATTGCCCAAAATGCGGAATGACGTTGGTATTGGTAAAAGCAGATAATAAAGATACTCATTCGCAACATCAACATAGTAGCAACCCAGCTATGGGACACGAAGGACACAACCACAACAGTATGATTGCCGATTTTAAAAAGCGATTTTATATTGTGCTTTTTCTTACTGTTCCCATCATGCTCTTATCAATGATGATTCAAAAATTCTTGGGCGTACATTGGGCGTTTGCAGGTTCTCAATATATTCTCTTTGGTTTGTCAACCATTGTATTTTTTTATGGTGGGTGGCCATTTTTGAAAGGCTTAGTGGACGAAGTGAAAGCGAAGAACCCGGG
>JANMGS010000195.1:0-2208 GCA_031374745.1 Ferruginibacter sp.
TGTACAGCAAATGTTATAATACCAATCGTACATTTTGTTCAGTCTGTTACATTTTATCATTGTGATTTTATTTTTCAAACAGAGAAACAACGATGACAATGAACACAACGAGTTTTGTGTATTTATTTTATTCAATTACAAAAAAATCCCCATTGCAGTGGGCAATGGGGATTTTTATAATGCTTTTTATGTTTACTAAAACTGCTCTAGTTGGCTAAAGAAGAAACTGCCTTCTATTGCTGCATTTTCGTCGCTGTCGCTTCCGTGTACGGCGTTTTCGCCTATGGAAGTGGCGTATTTTTTACGGATGGTACCTTCTGCTGCTTGTGCAGGATTGGTAGCGCCTATTAAGGTACGAAAATCTTCTACTGCGTTTTCTTTTTCCAATATGGCGGCTGTTATTGGGCCACGGCTCATAAATTCTACCAGCTCGCCATAAAAAGGGCGCTCACTGTGTACTGCATAAAATTGGCCTGCTTTTGCAGCGCTTAGGTGTACCATTTTCATGGCTACTATGCGAAAGCCTGCTGCATTGATCATTTCTAAAATACCACCAGTGCTGCCATTTAACGTTGCATCTGGTTTTATCATGGTAAAGGTTCTGTTGGTCATTTTTGTATTTTTTTTGCAAAAGTAGGGTGTTTATTGGAGAATTGGATATGGAAGAAATACTAAAATTATGTTTTGTGTTAATGGAAAAGTTAATAATAAATAAACAGCAATAGAGTGGGGAAGCGGTTGTTAGCTGCTTTGCCCTCAATAAGTCTAAACTTTGCAATGATAATAAGGTATCGGTTTATACATGTTGATAGACGATAAAATGCCCAAAAACTAGCCCTGATAGGAGCAAGTACCCCGCAGTGGGCGAGGCACGAGCCCACGAGGTGTACTGCGGATAGCAGGACCAATGATAAATATAGGCCCAATGTTGAGCTCCAAAATCTTTTATTACTTAAAACCTAACAACTACCAACTACCAACTACCAACTACCAACTATCAACTACCAACTACCAACTATCAACTATCAACTAAAAACTAACAACTTACAACTTTTACCCCTTTAACCTTTTTTTTTCCTTACTTTTGCGCCGATTTTATGCATACTATTGACAATATTTTTCCGTTGCTGGCTACTCCAAAAAAAGTAGTGATTACCATGCACCAAAAGCCAGACGGCGATGCCATGGGTTCTACCTTGGGGTTGTATCATTTTTTAAAGCAATTGGGGCACGAGGCGGTGGTTATTTCGCCTACCAATTGGGCTTCGTTTATAAATTGGATGCCCGGTATAGAAACGGTGTTGGAATATGAACGTCATACAGATGCTGCCAATGAATTGATAAGAATAGCTGATTGGATTTTTTGCTTGGATTTTAATACCCTTAGCCGCACCAAAAATATGGAGGCTGCTTTGGATGCAGCCACTGGGCAACGAATATTGATAGACCACCACAGAGAGCCTCAAGAAGAGAAATTTACTTATGGTATAAGTGATGTGAATAAAAGCAGTACTTGCGAAATGGTTTTTGATTTTATAATTGCAGCAGGGCATGAAGACAAAATAAACGATGCCATAGCGCAATGTTTGTATGCAGGTGTGATGACCGATACGGGGTCTTTCCGTTTTCCCAGCACCAGCTCGGGTGTGCATAAAATGGTCGCCAATTTGAAAGACCGAGGGTTACTACATTCGCCCATACACGAGGCTTTGTTTGATAATAGCAGCGAAGGTCGCCTGCGTTTTATAGGCAATGTATTGCTGAATAGAATGGAGGTTTTTTATGAGTACAATGCTGCTCTTATAGCTATACCACAAACAGATTTGATAAAATTTGATATAAAAACGGGCGATACGGAGGGGCTGGTAAATTATCCTTTGGGTATAGAAGGCATTAAACTAGCCGCTATAATAATAGACAGAGGGGAGGAGCGCAAATGCTCTTTTAGGAGCAAAGGAGAATTTGATGTAAATAGCTTTGCCAGAAAATATTTTAATGGTGGCGGGCATTACAACGCTGCTGGAGGCGCTACTTTTGATAGTTTGGAAAAAGCAATTGCAGATTTTAAGACTGCTATGCAAGAAAACAGAGAACAATTAACTACATATACATTTTAAAATAAACAACAAACACAATGAAGAAAATTTCTTATTTATTATTGGCAAGTTTGGTAGCATTCTCCTCATGCCAAGAGAAGTACAAAAAAGG
>JANMGS010000295.1:0-4206 GCA_031374745.1 Ferruginibacter sp.
AAAAGAATTTGTAAAAGAAGGCATTGGTGTAGTGGTAAATCATAATTATGACGAGCTAAAATTGGCAATGGAAAATATGGAATTACAATATAATTCTTACGATAAGAATTATTTACAATCTTATGCAAAAGAATTTAATCCAACAATGCAAACAAGAAAACTCATAGAAATACTTTCACATGTTTAGCGATAAGTAGAAAATTATTTTTGAATTATCTTTTGGTATGTTTTTTTAACTCTATTAATTCTGTAATTTTTTTATCTCTTGTATTTATTCTTTATCGGGTAATAGTTAAACATAATTTAAAAGCTAAAATATTATTTTATCAGTAGCAAGCTAATTCATTTATGCTTTTTGGGATTGAGGCTTTCTTTTTCTCCTGATTTTTCAAAACTTTTAGATTATTTTAGTGGTATAAAAATGAGTGATTGCCAAACAAACAATTGGAGAAAGTTTTGGATTTAGACAAGCATTGTTATTAATCTTGCTTTTTTGAGTGTTTTCAAATATTACATTTTTTCGCAGAAAGCTTTGCCCTAGCTATTTCTCAAATTGGCTTATATAGTAATCCTTCTATGATTAAGGTAATTCTACCTCTTGCTTTTTGCTTTATACCTTCCCCCGAACTTCTTCTCATTACATAAAAAAAATTGCTTAACCTGCTCTTTTTCCTGAAAAAATAAAGCGTAATCATTGAATTAATAGACATGATACATATACCCCAGTTCCCTACATGGTTGTTTCTATTTTTATACTGATTGAACAATTTTGTAATAAATTTTTCATGCCGCCCTTTGGCCAATGAACATATTTTCAACCACTCCAATTCTTTTTTCTATGCTTTTGCTATGTCACATGTTTCCTCTTTAAGCATCAAGAAATCTGTTTGGCTACTTTCATGCTGCCTATAATGCACCAATATTTCGTTGAGGTATTTTACACGACCATTATCCCAGGTTCTAGAAGCGAGCCACCAATCATGGTGTCTGGCATCAGGAAAAGAGAATACAATTTCCAATAACTTTCTATGAAATAAAAGCGCATGCCCAGATACCGTATTGCAAAAACAAAAAAGCCCTTGCATCATAGCCTTGATACATATTTAGCTTTGTAGCAAATGTTCGGTTTAATGAATTGGCTGCATCATCCACAAAAAGGTAATCATGATAAATAAGTGCAAATTTTCCAATAGCATTTCCCAGTTTTTCAATTTTACTCAACATCCAAATATCATCTTGGTCAGCAAATGCGATATAGGTGCCTTTGCAATGTTTAAGTGCATTTTCAAAATTTCGTTTTATACAATGTGGTTCGCTATTTTAAAAACAAAAACATTTGGATATCTTCTACGTAATCATCTAATATCTCCATTGTTGTGTCAGAAGAGCCGTCATCTGAAACACTAATTTCTATGTTTTTGTACGTTTGGTTTACGAGTGTATCTAGCTGCTATCTCAGGAATTTCCTTCCATTATAGCAAGCCACAACAATAGATACAAGCGGTATGTCCTGTTTTGTAATCACTTGTTTATTTGAATTCCTTTAACGGTATGTTATTTAATGAAATTAAGATCTTATCTACGACCGCAGCTACTGATAAAGAGCTGTTTTTCTCTCTTGCCAATTGTTGAAACTTCAATCTAGATGTATTGATTGCTTTGTGCGATTTGAAAAACATTTCCAAAGATTGAAAAGTCCAAAACCTTCCCAATGCCAAATGCATTAAAGATTCGGGCAGTAGTTGTAAATACCACAAGAATAATTTTGCTCCTTCTAAGTGTATGGCATGAACGAATAATTTATTGCGGTAATAAATTTTTTTTATGTATTCCTTGCCCGATTTGCTTTTTATGGTGGATGATGTTTGGTGCCTACACACCGCATAATGATCGTAATAACATTTCATACCCAAGCGCCATGCCCTTAAGCTAAGTTCGAAATCCTCTACATAAAAAGGTGAGAATATTTCATCGAAACCGCCCAACTCCATTATTTTTTGCCTGCTTACAAATGCATTGGCTCCCGACAAATACATGCTAAACAGCCGTTGATCTGGCTTTGGCTCTAGCGGAATATAATTTCCAGAAGTCTTAATTTTTACGCCATGAAAAGAAGGGTACTTGCCTCCATCTTGAATTAGCTCATCATCCCACCCTATGATACGCCCCATTACACCAAAGGTATCTGGCTCATTAAAATAGGGCAATAAGGTTTCAAAATAATTAATACTAAGTTTTACATCGCTGTTTAGCAATAACAAAAAATCATATTGTGCCGCAAAAATACCCTTGTTGATGGTAACAGCAAACCCGCAATTGGTCTCATTTTCCAGCAGTTTTATGGCGGGGTAATGTTGTTTTATTTGCAAAACAGAATCATCAGTGGAATGATCGTCGCTTACAATAACTTCGTATGGTAATTTGATATTGTGTAAGGCTGCATACAAAAATGGAAGTATTTCTGGTAACAATTTGCTTCCATTGTAATTTGGAATAATAACAGATATGCCTCTATTTTCTATCAATACTTAGATGGTTTGATGCAAAATACTATTTTGTTGGCATCAAAAAAATCTTGTTTGAGTTTTTAATCTTTACATTACTTTAGCGTATATGTGGAACACCCTTTTACAACAAATAAAATCTGGTGACAGAAAAAGTCTTGCACGCACTATTTCGCTTGTAGAAAATGAAGCAGCTGGATACAGCGATTTTATGCAAAGCTTGCAGCCTTCAAATGCCCATATAATAGGCATTACAGGGCCTCCAGGAGCAGGCAAGAGCACACTTACAGATGCACTTATAGGCCTGTATGTACAAGAAAACAAGAAAGTGGCTGTGCTATGTGTAGATCCATCCTCTCCTTTTAATATGGGTGCTTTGCTGGGGGATAGAATACGCATGAGCAGGTGGTACACAGAGCCAAATGTTTTTATAAGATCGTTGGCTACAAGAGGTTCATTGGGAGGCTTACATCCTAAAATAATTGAAATCTCCGATTTGTTAAAAGCTGCAGATTTTGACTACATCATTGTAGAAACAGTAGGTGTAGGGCAAAGTGAGATAGAAATTGCTGGCCTTGCAGATGTAACCATTGTTACCATTGTACCCGAAGCGGGTGATGAAATACAAACCATGAAAGCTGGCATTATGGAAATAGCGGATATGTTTGTTGTAAATAAAGCAGATAGGCCCGGGGCAGATACTTTTGTGAAAAATTTAAAACTGATGTTGGCACCTGCTTTTAGTAATCGCAAACAAGAAGTGGAAGTAATAAAAACAATAGCATCAAAAAATGAAGGTATAGAAAACATGAAATTGGGTATTGATAAGTTATTATCGACTCCTGATACAAATGAAAAGAAAGCTTGGCTTCTTGCAGAAAAAGCTTTCTATTTAATACAGAAAGAAAGAATGCGAGACATAGATAAGGCTACTTTAAAGAAACAGATAGAAAGCCAAAAAACTTCTTTTAATCTTTATGGCTTCGTTTATTCAATTGCCAATAAATAATATTATTTAAATGACAATCCGTTATTGGGTGCAAAAGAATTGTAGGTATGAAATACACAATGGATCATTTTTAAAGGGGTAGATTAAAATGATATTTCTGTTTTTTTCTGTTGATCTGTGGAAAAATATTGCCACAGATGCACAGATAAGCTGTTTTGTATATGATGTTTTACTATTACACAAATAGATTACAGATAATATGAGTAAATTTATAGAGGTAACTTCTTTTAATGAAGAATGAATTTTTATACAGTTTATATCTAATTTTCTAAGAATTTATAATCCTTGCACCTAATAGCGGATAACTATTATTATTTATTGGTACGGGGATTCTTTGATTTTTTATATTTCAAATAATACTTCCGCAATTCTATAAAGTTTTTCAAGAAAAGGGAAATAGGTTTGCATTTAAATCCATTGTGTCCTATTATGTTAGATGTAGCAGTGAATAATGCGCTATGGTCGCCATTGTGTTTGTTTACAAAAACATCCCACTCATCATAGAAAGTAAGAGACGCTTTGGTAGGCACTTCCCAAATCTTATCTACATAAAGATTTAATAAAACAGGTTGTACACATTTTGAATTTACTGCCCATGTTAAATGTACTCCAGAGTAATCAATTTCTTTTATTTACTTTGCAACTACAGTAGCATAAAGGCAGTCCCCATTAGAATTTAGCTGTACCAATAAA
>JANMGS010000304.1:0-2038 GCA_031374745.1 Ferruginibacter sp.
ATTTATCGCTTGGTAGGATTGAATATAAAAAAGAGGGTGAGAAGCTGGTTTATAAAATAGCTGTTTTTACAACTGCCGATGGTATAGCTGGTAAACAAATCAATGATATTGATGAAAGGAACGATACAATTTATGTAGCTACTACAAGTGGCATCAGTATCATTCCATCTACACTTAATTTTGCGGTACCCAATATTCCTGTTTTTATTACAAGTATAAAAATAGACAATGTAGATACTGTTTTAAGCAATGAATACATTTTGGATTATGAGCAACAAAATATAACCCTTTCATTTGCCACAACAGATCTTGGCTCTACAACAGAAAGGATTTATGAATACAGAATAAATAACGGCGATTGGAATACCACTCAAATAGAAAAAATAGAATTATACCAATTGGGCTCCGGCACACATAAGGTTCAAATAAGGGCAATAAACCGGGACGGTTTGCCTTCCAGCAAAGTGGAGGTGATAACTTTTAAAATAAAAACCCCTTTAAGGAAAAATCCTTGGTTTTGGGCACTAGTAGGATTGCTGTTAGGAGGAATAATTTTCTATTTTACGCAAAAGACAAACAGGATAAAAAGAGAACGCAGTGTGCAAAAACTGCTTGTAGAAAAAAAACTTTCGGAACTCGAATTGAAGGCATTGAAAGCACAGATTAACCCACACTTTGTTTTTAATTGCCTCAACTCTATTAAATTTCTTAACCATCAAAAACGATTTACTGAAACAGATATTTATCTAGATAAATTTTCGTACCTCCTTCGTAAAACGTTGGATTTTTCGGGGTTGCAAAAAATTGCTTTGGCAGAAGAGCTGGAGTATAGTAAAAATTATTTGGAATTGGAAAAGCTACGACTAGGAGAAAAATTAAATTACGAAATTAAAGTAGATAAAGAAATTGATGCTACAGCGGTATTGGTTCCTCCAATGCTTTTTCAACCATATTTAGAAAATGCAATAAAGCACGGCATAAGGCATTTGACAGGAGTGGATGGAAAAGTTGAAATAGAGATAAAGCAAATTGAAAATAGTATTTTATGTATTATTAGTGACAATGGTATAGGAATTGAAAAAGCAAGGGTATTGAACGCAAAGGACAATCCCAATCACCACTCGCTTGGCACCACATTACAACAACGCAGAGCAGATTTATACGATGTAGCAGTGAGCACTGCTTATGGCGAAAATGGAATTGGAACAAAAATAACACTTACTTTACAAAACGAACATTGCATATGAGTAATCTGAAAAATGTAAAAACAATTTTGGTCGATGACGAGTTGAATAATTTGAATTTTTTGCAGGCATTAATAAAAGAAAATTGTGCGTCGTTAGAGATCATTGAAACAGCCAGTAATGCCAATGATGGATTGCTTATGATACAAGAGTTGCAGCCGCAATTGGTTTTCATGGATATTGATATGCCAGGCATGACAGGTTTTGAAGTATTAAAAAAAGTAGAACCGCTTAGCTTTGAAGTTATTTTTGTAACTGCATACAATCAATATGCTATGGACGCTTTTGAATTTAATGCAGTGGCCTATATTACAAAACCTATTGTTACCGAAAAGCTAATAGCCGCAGTGGAAAAAGCTTGCATTCGTATTGAAGAGAAAAAATACACCCAGCATATTTTTTCGTTGTTGGAAAATGTTCAACAAAAGAATGGTTCAGACAAAATTGCCTTGCCAACAATGCAAGGTTTACAATTTGTAAAACTTGCTCAAATTTGTTATGCCGAAAGCAGTGGCAATTATACCAATTTCCATTTGATAGATAATACGAAAATAATGGTGAGCCGCCAATTGGGCGAATATGAAAAATTGCTACCAACAGATATGTTTGTGCGCATACACGATAAACACATTATAAACCTTACTTGTATTCAAGAGTATATAAAAGGCAGCGGTGGAGAAGTTGTATTGGAAAATGGTACACGGATTACCGTAGCCGCAAGACGAAAAGATGAGTTGCTCAGTAGGTTTGAAAAATGGTTGCGAAAAGCACCTACCCAAACCCCTCCGCAGGAG
>JANMGS010000337.1:0-3496 GCA_031374745.1 Ferruginibacter sp.
TACTTATCATGTAGTCGCCATCTTCTTTTTCATACAGATGATATACTTGTCCTATAATGGGTTGGAAATTTAATTTTGCACTGTACACAATCATCGATAGTTCTTTTCTAGATTGAATTTCCTGTGCTTGCAATGCCAATAGTTCTACCTGTTTTCTTATTTGGTCTAGTTGCATATTGGTTTGTTCTTCCATGGCTGTCAAAACCTTGTGCCTAATTACCCCATCTTGTGTGGGTCTAATGGCTACGCCACTTACGCTTGCACTATAAGGGAGTACACTCATCTGTTTATGAAAAAACTCCACATTGGTAAATGGACTACCGTCTTCATTTGTTCCGGTGTGTGTAATTTTTAAATAACCATTGGGTTCTATCTCGTGTGTGACCCTCAATACAGGTTCTCCATTTTTTTCAAAACAAATTTCAAGTAGAATGGAGCTTATAGCTTTACCTTTTACATGCGTTGCAAAATCTTTTTCGTGAAATTCCTGCAATGTACCATCTATTACAATTTCATATTTTGCCGCATAAGAAACATTTTCGAGCGTTACCCAACTGTTATTAATGCTTAAGTGATATTGATTTTCTGCTATGGTTGTAATTTGAAAATAACCACTTTTTGGTCTATTGCCTTTTTCATAAGTGCCTTTTTCTGGAAATAATTGCCAAGATGCAATAAAGTTGTATGCTGATGTCATAGGATAAAATTGAAAACTATTTTATTGCTAACGTACGAGATATCCAAAAGTTAGTTTTAAAAAAAGCCGTTCCAAATAAATGAAACGGCTTTCTTAAAAATATTAATAATTTACATGGCGGCTAATTGAACCTTTTGCTGTAGTTCCAATACACTTTCTTTAAATAAACTGTCTGTATCCATCAAATCTTTTACCGTTTGACAGCTATGTATTACGGTAGTATGATCTCTTCCTCCAAAATGTTCTCCAATCGTCTTTAAAGAATTTTTGGTAAATGCTTTTGAAAGGAACATGGTTATTTGTCTTGCCTGTACTATCTCTCTTTTACGGGTTTTTTGCAATAGCTTATCATAAGCTACATCAAAATACTCGCATACCATCTTTTGGATAGTATCTATCGTTATTTCTTTCGTGGATGATTTTACAAAATTTCTTAACACTTTTTTTGCCAATTCAAGGTCTATTTCTCTTTTGTTAAGCGAAGATTGTGCCAATAATGAAATGAGAGCACCTTCCAGTTCCCTTACGTTGCTATTAATGTTGTAAGCAATATATTTTACTACTTCTCGAGGCATATCTAAGCCATCGTTTTTCATTTTTATATCTAAAATATCAATTTTAGTTTCATAATCGGGCATTTGCAAATCTGCACTTAATCCCCAACGGAAACGGCTAAGCAATCTTTCTTGTACACCTTCTAAGTCTTTGGGAGATTTATCGCTGGTTAAGATTAACTGCTTTCCACTTTGGTGTAAATGGTTGAAAATGGAGAAAAAAGCATCTTGAGATTTTTCTGCACGGTTAAAAAACTGAATATCATCAATAATTAATACATCTATCAATTGATAAAAATGTATAAAATCATTGATAGCATTGTTTCTACCATGATCTATAAATTGGTTGATGAATTTTTCGGAACTAACGTATAAAACAACTTTATTTGGGTTAAGGTTTTTCACTTCATTTCCAATGGCTTGGGCTAGATGGGTTTTCCCAAGCCCTACACCACCATAAATTACCAAAGGATTAAAAGAAGTACCACCTGGTTTTTCTGCTACTGTTTTCCCCGCACGGCGAGCTACCCTGTTGCAATCTCCTTCAATAAAAGTGTCAAATGTATAAGCAGAATTTAGCTGCGGGTCTATTTGCATCTTCTTAAGACCCGGTATTACAAACGGGTTCTTAACAGGGTTGTTTATGACTAGCGGAAAATTCATTTCGTTGTTTGAATAAGATTTATAACCGTGCCCAGGTACATCCATGGTTAGTGGCTTATTTTTACTGTTACCACTATCTACCATTATTCTATATTCCAATCTTGCCTCTTTTCCCAATTCCCTTTTCAGCGTTTTTGCAAGTAAGGAAACATAATGCTCTTCAAGGTACTCATAAAAAAATTGACTTGGTACTTGTATCGTAAGTATTTTTTCTTTGAGGCTTACTGGCTTTATTGGCTCGAACCAAGTTTTAAAATGTTGCCATTCTACGATGTCTTTGATAATATCTAAACAAGAGGCCCATATTTTATCAAAAGATTTCTCCATCAGTACGTACGCAGTTTTATATATCCTTAAGTTATTATGTTAGTTTTTGCTTCTCGAAAATAGCCAAAAATCTGCTTTTTTTTTAGAAGGACAACGAATATCAAAATAAAATGTTGATAAAAAAAACTTTTTATTCTTCTTAATTTACCATAACAGCATTTTTTAGCTATTAAATAGCAGTTTATTTTTTGGTTATAGAAGCCTATAATGTACGTGTATATTGAGTTGTAGCCATTTTATTTAATATAATTCGAGATGTAAAAATAATATCAAATGCAAAAAGAAATTTTTATTTTATTTTGTGGATAAGCTAAAAAAATTATCATTTTTTTACAACTTTTTGATGAAAAGTTTTATTGTATAATTGTAGGAGGATATATCTAAAAAATACGCCTAATTTTGGGGCCTAAAAAAAGACTATTATGAGTTACGAATTAACGGGTAAATTAATTGCCAAATATGACACTGTGCAGCGTACAGAAACCTTTAAAACAAGGGAATTTGCAATAGAAAAGACGGATGATATTGGTGGGAGAACTATTGTGAATTATGCTAAATTTCAATGTGTGCAAGATAAAACCGAGATAATTGACAAAGTAAATATAGGGGATAACGTGAAAGTTTATTTCAATATCAAAGGAAGTAAATGGGAAAAAGATGGTAGAACCAATTATATTACCAATTTAGATGCTTGGCGCATTGAACAGATATTGAATCCTGCACAAGCACAACAAAACAATGATACCAGTACGATGGAGCCTCTCGATAATTTTACTGCTCAAGAGGCTGCAGATGATTTGCCATTTTAATAAATTGGAAATGTGCAGCAATGCAAACTTGTAAAGCATTACAGCTAAAATAATTTATGTAATCAATTCTATGGTCACTTATCAGCTGCCATCTGCTTTTTGACAATTGCAAACTGGATCATATGCAACAAAAAATCACACTCAAGCTTCTTCCATCAGAAGCAGCAGATGAAGCAATTGTAAAAAAATACATTGCTTCATCTGCTCAAAAAAAATTATCTACTATCAATGGGTTTCAAACATTAAAGAAATCAATTGATGCAAGGGGTAAAAATGTTTTCATCAATCTTACAGTTAATGCATTTATAGACGAGCCTGTTCAGCCCCTTGATTTTGACAGTTTTCAATTTAAAGAAGTAAAAAATGCTTCCCATCAAGTAATTATAATAGGCGCAGGGCCAGCTGGAATCTTTGCTGCGCTTATGTTGTTAGAAAAAGGGATAAAG
>JANMGS010000339.1:0-3990 GCA_031374745.1 Ferruginibacter sp.
AGTATATTAAACAGTAAGGGATTTTACAAAAGAGTTCTCCTCCAATAAAAAAACCTTGAAGTATTGATTACTCCAAGGTAAGATTGTAAAAGTTTAGTGGTCCCGCCAAGAATCGAACTTGGATCTAAAGTTTAGGAAACTTCTATTCTATCCATTGAACTACGGGACCATTGCTATATTATAAGAACAAACTTCTACCCTTTATCTTCAAACCTTGGCATATTTTTCCATGCAGCCAATTTTCTATTTTGGTTTGCAAAAATACAGGTTTTAAAAAACATTCAACCCTTCCCCAAAAAATAAAATAAAGTAAATACACATTTCAAAACTTTTGGATTTGCAGAATCGTATTTGTCATGTTAACATTTTTTTATTATAAAACTTTTCACACATGAATATGCGACATACCAAAATCAACTTTTTGGTAATACTCTTTTCGCTACCGCTGGTAAGCTTATATGCACAAACCAGCAGCGATTACAACCCTATTACCACCGCTGTACCTTTTCTTAGATTAGCTGCAGATGCTCGTACAGCCGCCATGGGAGAGGCTTCTGTAGCCACCAATCCAGATGTAAACTCGATTTTTTACAACGGTGGCAAAACAGTATTTAACGAAAAAGTAAGCGGTATAGGCATAAATTATAGCCCTATGCTTACAGCTTTAGATGTAAAAAACCTATACCAGCTCTCCGTAGCAGGTTATTATAAGTTAGATGCAAACCAAGCCATAAGCCTTGGCGTGCGCAGTTTCAGTAAAGGTACATTTACATCTACCGATGCACAAGGGCAAGACATTGGTACATTTAGGCCAAATGATATAGCCGTAGAGGCAGGTTATTCCCGTAAACTTTCCGAAAAATTTGGCCTTGGGCTATCGGTACGTTACATTGGTAGCAAGCTGGCAGATAATAACCAACAAGGTACTTACAAAAATGGAAGTACTGTAGCTGCAGATCTTGCTGCATTTTACAAATTAAACCCTTCTTGGAACTTTGGCCTTGCACTTACCAACCTAGGTGGAAAGATAAATTACGGAGGTATATCCAGCTATATTCCTGCTGCTATGGCTATTGGTACGAGTTATAATAAAACAATAGATAAGGATAATAAAATATCTTTTGCCATAGACCTAAGCAAGCTATTGGTACCAACACCCCCAGATCCCACAGATGCAACAAAAGTAGCAGCATACGAAAACAAAGGCGTTGTTAGTAGTTGGTTTAGCTCATTTGGAGATGCGCCAGGTGGTGGAAAAGAGGAACTAAGGGAAGTACAAATAGCGCTGGGTACTGAATATACTTACAAAGAAATGTTCAGCGTAAGGGCGGGTTATTTTTCTGAAAATAAATACAAAGGAGATAGGAATTATGTAACGGTAGGCGCTGGTCTAGTGTATAAAGTTACTGGTTTAAACTTTGCTTATTTAATACCTACTGGGGATAATGCTACCAACAGTGCTTTGAAAAATTCTTTCAGGTTATCGTTGCTTTTTAATTTTAATAATTTAATGACTAAAAATTAATTCACTTAATTCAAATTTAAAATAATGAAAAAAAATATGCTCAAAGTAAAACAGATGATGCTAGCGTTGGCTATCCTGGTTGGAAGCTACTCCGCCAATGCATCTAGCCATAGAGAGGCACCACTAATTTCCAACGATCCGTTGGCAGATAATACCGATGTGTACGCATTTCGTAGCCCCGATGATCCGAATACAATAACCATTATTTGTAATTATATCCCTTTTCAATTGCCAGAGGGTGGACCAAATTATTATAATTTTGGTACCAATATCCGCTACGAAATACATATAAAAAACAAAACAACTACTACAACAGATGATATTTTGTACCGCTTTACATTTGCGCAAGTAAATGAAGATCCTACTACATTTTTTAATATCCGTTTAGCCAAGCAAAACCTTAAAACTACTTATACTTGTGAGAAGAGTGTAAATGGTGGTGCGTTTGTTTCAATAGTAACAAACGGCATTGTGCCTCCAGCCAATATTGGTCCACGCTCTATAAACAGTACACCGGTTGGTTTAGGTGTTGCAAACTACGATGCTTTAATTACTGCAGCGATAGCAACAGCAACTTCTGGTGAAAAAGTATTTTGTGGCCCGGTAGATGATCCTTTCTTTGTAGACCTTGCAGGTGCATTTGATCTTGGTAATTTTCGCCCAGAAGGCAATGCTACCAATGCCCCTATTGATGGTTTAAACAGGTACAACGTGCACAGCATTGCTTTAAAAATTCCGATTAACCTTTTACAAAAAGATGGTAAATCGGTAAGCCAAGCTGCAAATATATTAGATGGCGATTTCGTTATTGGTGTATGGGCAAGCGCAAGTAGGCAACAAATAAAAACGTTGAGCACTGCTGGCGCCGGTACAGAAACTTTTTCTGGTAACTGGGTACAAGTTTCTCGCTTGGGTATGCCTTTGGTAAACGAGGCTATTATCCCTGTAGGTATGAAAGATAAATGGAATGCTTCTAACCCTGCACAAGATGTACAGTTTGCGCAGTATTTTTCTAATCCAGAGTTGGCTCTGTATATGGATGATAGCCAATTTGGTGGAGCAGTACCAGCATTAAATGCATTGAGGATTCAATCTCGTTCGCTTAGTAATTTTGATTTTAGAAATGGTAAGCCAGGTTTGTTTGCTCTAAAAGGAACGCCAGCAGTAGCAGGAACGGCATTAGATGAAAGTATTTTTGGCTCTATATTGTTGCCAAATGCCACAAGCCCAAGAGCAGTAGATATTCTTCCTATTTTTTACACAGGTGTACCAAACCTTGCCCCTTACCAATTGGCTACTGGAAAGCCAGCCGGCAATCCTTTGGGAGCAGGTAAACCTTTTATCAATAATTTTTTACCAACCCTGGGCGATATGCTTCGTTTGAATATGGCTGTACCTCCTACACCACGCAACGATCCAAAGTTTAGTAGCCTTGGTATTATAAATGCTGCAGTGCTTGGTCTTACAGATCCTGCCTACAACGCTAGCACCGCTATTCAATCAATTCCTAATATGGATGGTTTTCCAAATGGAAGAAGATTGGAAGATGATGTAACTACCATAGAGCTTCAAGCAGTTGGTGGGGTGGCTTTGGCTGCTATCGGTTTATTTTATGATGATTATGTACCTACACTATCTCCCGTTACAAAAAACCTATTGAATGTGTTGAGCTTTACATCGGGTCCTACTAAAAACGATACAACGTTTAAAGCAGCTTTCCCTTATGTACAAACACCGTGGAGAGGATTTGATTACACCATTAAACCAAGATTTTAATTAACCCAACAAATCATCATTTTAATATAAAATTTATGAAATGAGCCATGACATTAAGTTGGTATCAACTATAAAGTTTATCGGCGAATTCCATATGACAATTAAAAAAAATTAAAAATATACATATGAAACAATATTTTAAAAAAATTACGGCAATGTTGCTTTGTGCTACAGCATTTGCTATCAGTGCTTCGGCATCAAGCCATAGGGAAGCGCCATTGATCAGCAACGATCCATTAGCAGACAATACAGATTTGTATGCTTTTCGTAGCCCGGCAGATAGTAGTAAAATTATTTTGATTGCCAACTATATTCCATTTGAACACCCGGCAGGTGGACCAAACTATTTCAACTTTGGTGAAAACATTCGCTACGAAATTCATGTGGATAACAACACCGCTACAACAGGCGATGATATTATTTACCGTTTTACTTTTACAAACGTAAATGAAGATGGTACTACTTTTTTCAATATCCGTTTGGGCAAACAAAATATAAAAACCACTTACAGATGCGAAAGAAGTATTGACGGTGGAACTACATTTTCAACCATCGTTGCAGCAGGTATTGTGCCCCCAAATAATATCGGACCAAAAAGTATAGAGACGGGTGTGGGACTTGGTGCTACAGATTACAATTCGTTAATGACAGCCGCTATTGCTACTGCCACTTCTGGCGAAAAAGTATTT
>JANMGS010000347.1:0-1588 GCA_031374745.1 Ferruginibacter sp.
TATTGTAGATGCTAACCGTAAACCAAGGGCACTGTATGGCGCTTTCAGAAAAGAATTGTCTCCGGTTACTGTTGCTATTCAAAAAAGCATCATTACCATAACAGCAAAATCAGGATTCCCTTCTTATACCATAAGCAACCATATTTTAAAAATTATGCAGGGAGATAAAGTGAGCTCGAGTTATCCAATACCTGAAATAAAACCTGGTGATAAGGCGGAAATAAACATCAAAAAAGGAGTTTCAAATAGTCGTATAGTGATAGAGAATAAAGGCGGAATGATGATATACGACAGTTTGTTATAAATGAAATATTAAAATAGAGAAGCATTAAAATCATTGAATATCTTAATTACCCTGTATGGCCAATAAAATTAAAGGAATGCGCTGGTGGATAGTGGGGTTGTTGTTTACAGCAGCCGTGCTAAACTATATAGACAGGCAGACGCTTTCGGCATTGGCTCCTACCATCCAGAAAGACTTGGGTATGGATGATGGTGATTATGCCAATATTGTAAATATTTTTCTGATTGCCTATACCATTGGTTATATTATTTCGGGAAGAATTATTGATAAATTAGGTACAAGGACAGGCACGTTAATTTTTGTATTATGGTGGTCAGTGGCCAACATGCTCACTGCTGCAGCTAGGGGAATGTCATCGCTAGGGTCTTATCGCTTTTTGCTTGGATTGGGTGAAGCAGGAATATGGCCCGCAGCTTCAAAAGCAGTATCAGAATGGTTTCCTGCAAAGCAAAGAGCATTTGCAATAGGCCTTTATACGATGGGTGCCACCATTGGAGCCACCGTTGCACCTTATGTCGTGATACCCTTAGCTACCTATGCATATGTAGATAAATTGCCAGCAGTTGCAGGTTGGCTAGGGCAAGGTACGGGTTGGCGGTTGGCATTTATACTTACAGGTTTTGTAGGATTACTTTGGGTTGTACCTTGGTTGTTGATTTATAGAACACCCCAAAAAAGCAAACTTATTACCAAGGAAGAGCTGGACTATATTGAAGATAATGGAGAAGTAACAGTAAATATTTCTGACGAAAAAGTTCAAAGTTGGTCATGGAAAAAAGTGTTGACTTTTAAAGGAACATGGCTATTGCTGTTTGCTCGTTTAATTACTGATCCGGTTTGGTATTTTTTTCAATTTTGGTTTCCAAAATATTTATCTGCGGAAAGAAATCTATCGCAAGATGATTTAAAAATAACATGGGTTATTTATGCTGCAGCAGGTGTAGGCAGTTTGTTTGGTGGGTGGATTTCTGGAAAGCTCATTAAAAAGGGCCGTTTGCCAGTTAATAGCAGAATGAGGGTAATGCTTATTTGTGCTTGTATTATGCCTTTGGCACCACTTATTAGCATGGTTACAGGCTTAAGTTTGTCTTTGGTTATTTCATCATTAATAGTACTTGCATCATTGGCATGGCTTATCAATCTTAGCTCCATCGTTGTTGATATAGTTCCCAGCCATTCATTAGGAACTGTATTTAGTATAGTAGCTGCAGGTAGTACAATAGGTGGCATTATTATGAATATGATTGTAAAAGCAATGGTCTCTGGACCAACTTCAAATGCTGG
>JANMGS010000400.1:0-7442 GCA_031374745.1 Ferruginibacter sp.
GGTACCATTAATTTATTTATATCCAAAGCAAAAGTTAATTTGCTATCAGCATCAAATACTTTAGTATAAGCACTACCTAAACCTAAGTTAGCTGGAATAAAATCTTTTTGAGTATTACCATCTGTGTAAGATACTTTTTGACCAAGGTTGCTCAAAGTAACACCCCAGTTGAATCCTTCACCACTTTCTTTAACTCCATTGTGGAAGAAATGAAGATCTGCAGAAACAGAACTTCCTTTTTTGTAGGTAACTCCATTGAAAGGACCTGTTGCAAGGCTAGAACTTACATATCTAACACCTAGACCCAAGCCTGTTTTAGCTCCTAGTTTTCTAGAATACCCCGCATCTACTGAAAATTCACGAGGACGATTGTTACCAATATTTGTTCCGTTTTGGTCAGTAAATTGAATATCTCCAAGACTAAAGTATCTTAATCCCAAAGAAAGAGCTTGACTTTCATCAAGTTTGTAATAACCTGCTAGAGATGCAATATATACATCTTTCAAGTTTAAATCACTAAGCCAAGGTGTGTAAGTTAATCCCACAGAACTTTGCTTTTTTGCAAAAGGGGTTTTGCCTAAATTCCAAAAGTTTGAATAGGCATCAGCGGAGGTAGCTATTCCGGCTTCTCCCATTCCGGTGGAACGTGCATCTGGAGATATACGTAAAAATGGTACTGCTGTAGTAACAACATTTATATTGTTAGAAGCAGAAGTTTGTGCGTTAGTAATTGTAGATGTACCTCCGATTAACATCACTATGGCAGCTAGTTTCAAAGTTGCTTTTTTCATGCGTTTTTTTTGTCTTGGTTAGGTAGACTTCCCTCTAATAAGCGTTTAATTTAAATTATGCTAGTCACTAAGTATAACTACATTAATAACAGCGATTTTGATACAATTTATAAAATTTTGTTAAAGATAATCAAAATTCAATCCTCAAATATATAAACTTTATTCTTTTCCAAAAAAAAAATATTGCATTTTTTTTTAAAAAGCTATTATTTAAATATAAATAGCCGTAAACGTCTACTAGACATTGGTTTTTTTGGATTCGTTGCATCTATAACTACTTTTTTTTTAAAATATTGCTAAAGATTTTGTTTTCCCTAAATTTTTAATTGAAAATATTTATATTCGCAGTTCTAAGAAATTTTATAGTTGTATATCCAAAGCAATATATAATAACTTTTTTCGTTCAATAATCTGTAAAATACAGTATTTATGTTTAAGACAATATCCACTAATTTCTTTTCTGTTGCATTGATTGCAGTAGTTTCTCTAAGTGCATGTAAAAACAGCCCTTTTGGAAAAAAAAGTAGTAAATCCAGCGCCACTGGATGGAACTACGATGACAAAAAAATGGGTAATTTTCATGTTGCAAAAGTAAAATACCCCAAAGCAGGTCCAGGGTTGGTATTTGTTCAAGGTGGATCTTTTGTAATGGGTGCAAAAGATGAAGATGTTATGGGAGACTGGAACAACGTGCCACGTAGAGTTACCATCCCTTCTTTTTTTATAGATGAAACGGAAGTAGCCAATGTTCACTATCGTGAATACTTATATTGGTTAGAAAATACATTTAGCAATGATAGTAGTATCATGAATAAAGCCTTGCCAGATACATTGGTTTGGAGAGAAGAACTTGCATACAACGAACCTTATGTGGAATATTATTTTAGGTTTCCTTCTTATAATTTTTACCCTGTGGTAGGTGTAACTTGGCAACAAGCGCATGATTTTTGTATTTGGAGAACTGATAGGGTAAATGAATTGCTTTTGATGAATAAAGGTTATTTTAAGAAAGATGCCATAAAAAAAGAAATGAGAGGTGGTGGTTCAGATGGTTCTTTTAATACCGAGGCATATTTAACAAACCCTGAGCTGGTTCAAATGGCAAAAAGTAAGCCTAAAAAAACCAACTTGAAAGATATAAATGGTAAACCACGTGCAAATGTAAAAATGGAAGATGGTATCTTAAATATGGGCTATCGTTTACCAACAGAAGCTGAGTGGGAATATGCTGCTTATGGATTGTTGGACCAAAATCCAAATATTCGTAAAAAAGAAAAATCTAGTGGAGAGGAAAACCGCTTAAACCAACAAGTATATTCTTGGTCAAAAAACCCAAATGGGCTACGTGACAACCGCAGAGGAACTTTTCAAGGAAAATTCCTTGCCAACTTTAAAAGAGGTAATGGCGATAACATGGGTATTGCGGGAGGTTTAAATGACCGTGCTGCTATTACTGGTCCTGTAAAATCATATTATCCTAACTCTTTTGGTTTATATAATATGAGTGGTAATGTGAGTGAGTGGGTAGGTGATGTTTACAGAGCTCAAACGAGTGTAGATGGTCAAGATTTTAATACTTTCCGTGGAAATAAGTTTCAAAAACTGTTTAAAAATGCATCTGGAGAATATGAAAGAGATAGTATGGGGCGTTTAAAAAAGCAAGATATATCTGATGATGAAGTAAAAAATAGAGCGAATTATCAAAAAAATAATGTTATCAATTATTTAGATGGAGATTCTTCTAGTGGTGTTTTTTATGGCTATGGTATTACTTCGTTAATAAATGACGAAACCAGGGTTATAAAAGGTGGTAGCTGGAATGATAGAGCTTACTGGCTTTCTCCTGGAACTCGCCGTTATTTGCAAGAAACACAAGCTGCAAGCACTGTAGGATTCAGATGTGCACAAACCTATCTTGGTCCGCCAGAAGGCCCAGGCTTTAAAGATGGAAACAATTTCCCTACAAGGAAACAAAGAGCAAAAAGATAAATTAAAAATAATTTTAAAAACCCTTCAAAAAACTGAAGGGTTTTTTTACGCCTTCTGTTGTAACCCCCCTATTTTTGTACCATGAATATTCCAGACCTTTACAAATTATTTTTACAAAATCCATCTGTAGAAACTGATACCAGAAAGATAAAAAAGAACGAAATTTTTTTTGCACTAAAAGGGCCCAACTTTAACGGTAACCTTTATGTGACAGCGGCTTTTGCTGCTGGCGCTTCCTATTGTATTTGTGATGAAAAATGTGCTATAATCAATGATAATATTATTTATGTTGATGATGTTTTAGAAACCTTGCAAGCATTGGCAAAACATCACCGTGAGCAATTTGATATACCATTTATAGCTATTACTGGTAGCAATGGTAAAACAACCACAAAAGAATTGGTGCATGCTGTACTTTCTCAGAAATTTAAATGTTACACTACCAAAGGGAATTTGAACAACCATATCGGCATTCCGCTTACCATTCTTTCTGTAAAAAAAGATGCTGAAATAGCTGTAATAGAAATGGGAGCAAATCACCAAAAAGAAATAGAGGGATATTGCAGATACACCCTACCTACACACGGGCTTATTGTGAATTGTGGAAAAGCTCATTTGGAGGGATTTGGTGGAGAAGAGGGAGTAAAAAAAGGCAAAGGTGAATTGTATGAATATATTGCAAAAACAAATGGCATTATTTTCATAAACACTGACTACGACTATCTGGTAGAAATGAGTGCGCCTTTAAAACACAAAATCACCTATGGTACTGTAAATGCTACTTATACAGGTATAGTGAAAAATGATACTTATTTTCTAGAAGTAGCTTTCACAGGCGGCACTACCATTTTAAGCGTTAAAACACATTTGGCAGGCAATTATAATCTACCCAATATTTTAAGTGCCGTTTGTATAGGCAAAACATTTGGCGTAGCAGATGACGCTATTAAAGATGCCATCGAAAATTACATACCATCAAACAGCCGTTCGCAAATCATAAAAAATGGCACCAATACAATTTTAATGGATGCATATAACGCAAATCCCAGTAGTATGAAAGCAGCTATAGAAAATTTTGCGGCTATGGAAGGAGATAAAAAGATAGTTATTTTAGGGGGAATGATGGAACTAGGAGATGAGAGTATTGCTGAGCACAAAGGGGTCGTTGATTTATTGCTAAAATACAATTGGGAGAAAATTGTATTAACAGGAAAAGATTATAAAAATTTACCATCGCATATTCTACACTTTGACAACTCTGACGAAACCGCCACTTGGTTTAAAGCAGAAAAAATTACAAATACTTTCATTCTTATTAAGGGTTCGAGGGGAATGGCAATGGAAAAAATAATGTTGTAAAGACTCGCATCATTATTTTCCCGAACTCAAATAAGTAAGTATAATTTGTACCCTCCTATTTTGTGCTCTCCCTAGTTTTGTATTGTTGTCAGCTATGGGGTATGCTGCTGCTTTTCCCGTTGCTACAATATTTTCTTTTATGGTGGGTAACACCCTTACAAAATAATCTAAAACCGCTTCTGCTCTTTGTGCTGACAGTGCTATATTCCTTTCAGTTGTTCCTGTATTATCAGTGTGCCCTTCGATTTCTATCCTAGCTATTTTTTTGTCGTTAAATTTTAATACAAGTCTATCTATTAATTTTTTGAAGCTTGGTTTTAAAATAGCTTTATCTGTTTCAAAAAAAACGGCAGGGACAATTATGGTATCTGTAATGAAAGTAGGATCTGCTTCTACCAATGCCCGTTCCGTGTGCCTTAGATTTTGTGCATAGAGTTTTTCTACATTCTCTTTATATTGTGCACAATATTTTTCGGGCACCAATGGGCTGAATGCAATATCATCAATAAAATAAAATACATCTCCCGCTTTGTTCATACGCTGCATAGAAGAAAAATCATATCCTTTTTTGCTGAGGTTGCCCACCAAACAAAACTTTTCTGTTCCGTTTGCTGTATAAATCGTTTCTACATAATTCCAGCCTTTTAATTCATTCACAATATCGTCAGAAGAAATATGAATAGATGGAATTATAGAATCCGCTTTAAAATTATCAGACGTAAACTCTTTCTGGCTCATAAAAAAATCCAATCCATGAAAAATTTTTTCATTTGTATTGATATAAAAAGAAAGCTTGTATTTTTTCCCTTTTGTTAATGGGCAACAAAACATGCTGTATACAAAGGCTCGTTTGGTTATTTTCGTGAAAACATTCTCTACGGGCAAAATCAATAAATCTTTTCCACTAAAGGGTTTGGGAATCTCTATATTATTAATGAGTGGGGTAACGGCAGGCTTTATATAAAACCAAGCTTCCGATGCGCAATCTTGCTGATATTCTGTACAATTATTAAGTGCCTCAAAATCACTGTTTGCAAAATAATTTTGTGCATTTGCGTTTATTGATAAAGCGCATACTATTGCAGTCAAACTATACGCTTTGATAACAGATGAATAAAGAGATATGGTTGAACGGAGCGTCGCCAATGAAGATGAGTAATGTGATGAAGTTTGTAACCAAATTAAAATTACGAACTGTAATGTTATTGAAAACTTAATTAATTATTACTTGTTAATCTTACGTTGCTTTTACTTCGGCACATAAATCTTGCAACACCTTTTTAGCATCTCCAAAAAGCATGGATGTTTTAGGTTGAAAAAAAAGCGCATTTTCTATGCCTGCATAACCCGGTTTCATACTTCGTTTATTTACTATTACATTTTTTGCCAACTCCACTTCTAAGATGGGCATTCCATATATAGGGGAAGCGGGATCATTTTTTGCTGCAGGATTTACTACATCGTTTGCACCTAAAATGAGTACAACATCTGTGTTTTTAAAATTACTATTGGCATCTTCCATTTCTTCTAATTTCTCATACGCTACATCAGCTTCTGCAAGCAATACATTCATGTGCCCAGGCATACGACCAGCAACAGGATGTATGGCATAAGTAACTTCTACGCCTTTGTCTGTAAGAATTTTCTCTAGCTCATGGCAAGTATGTTGCGCTTGTGCCACTGCAAGGCCATAGCCAGGCACAATCACTACTTTTTTTGCATAACTCATAAGCATGGCTGCATCACTAAGTGATACTTCTTTGTGATGCCCTCCTTGCTCGTTGGAAGCGCTTGCTGCATTGCTGCCTCCCCAATTCCCAATAATTACGTTCAGTAAACTTCTGTTCATTGCTTTGCACATAAGCACAGTGAGTAAAGTACCCGCTGCACCTACTAATATACCTCCTGTAAGCATGGCTTTGTTGTTATACAAAAAGCCCCCACATGCCGCCGCTACCCCGGTAAGGGAATTAAGTAAAGAAATAACTACGGGCATATCTGCGCCTCCAATAGGCAATACAAAAAATACACCATACAAAATAGCTAAAGCAAATGTTGCATAAAAAAAAGTAGCGGCATTTTCTGGTGCTGCATTGTATGTAATAACTGCACCGCATAAAATGATAACAAATAAAAGGAGGTTAAAAATATGTTGCCCTTTAAAGCTTATATCTTTTTGTTTTCCGCTCAGTTTCAAATAAGCAATGATGCTGCCAGCAAAAGAGATACTTCCTATAACAAGTCCTAAAACGATGGCTATATAATGCCCTAATGCTATTGTGGTGCCGCTTATCTTATTAAACTCTATTAGTGAAATAAGCATAGCGCATGCGCCGCCCATACCATTGAAAAGGCTTACCATTTCTGGCATTGCCGTCATTTTTACTTTACGAGAACTTACAGCACCAAGTACGCCTCCTACAAGCAAAGCGGCAAACATCCAACCTAAATTTCCAAGTTTGGTGCCTTCTTGCGTTTGGTATAAAAATATGGTTCCAAAAATAGCAAGCCCCATACCAAAAGCTGCAATCAGGTTTCCTCTACGGGCAGTTTCGGGATGCGATAACATTTTTAGACCAACGATAAATGTTACGGATGCAATAAGATAAATAATAGTGAGTATGGAAGAATTCATAAAGTAATTTTATTTTTTGCTGCTGTTTTTATTTTCAATCCTGCTATGCCTTTTTCTTCTTAAACATTTCGAGCATACGATCTGTAACTACAAAGCCTCCTACCACATTTAAAGTGCCTAATACAACAGCCAAAAATCCAAGGATTAAGGCTAGATAATTATCTGGAGCTGCTTCGCCCATAACAATTAATGCTCCAATGATAACTACTCCGTGTATGGCGTTGGCTCCGCTCATAAGTGGTGTGTGCAATACACTTGGTACACGACCTATTACTTCTATACCAAGAAATATCATGAGTATAACCATGTAGATTATTTGTTGGTTGTCGTTGAAAAAAGTGAAAAATTGTTGCATAAAAATATGTTGTAGATTAAAAATTATACGTTGAGGGTTCGTTTAACTATTTTGAAGTCTTTGTACATCTGACTAATTCAATACTGAATGAACATGGTTTTTTTATTTACACTGTCTATCTTTTTTTCAGCTTCAGTATCCTTTCAATATCAATAAAACAGTCATCAATTACAAAACCGCTATTCTTTCATTTGTAACAACACCTCCATGTGCCACACAAGTGCCTTTTACCAAATCATCTTCAAAATTCAGATTAAGTTCCCCTTCTTTATTAATGATGAGTTGTAAGAAATTGAAAATATTTTTACCATAC
>JANMGS010000413.1:0-3701 GCA_031374745.1 Ferruginibacter sp.
CACCGGCACCTGCAGCGTTTACTTTTAATTGTGCAGGAGCTAATGCTTTAGGTACCTATCAAGTAGGCACTGCTATGACGGCTGCTAATACCATGACTGTTCCAATAACAGTAACAGCCGGTGGCTCATATAATATTACAACAACCGTAAATGGGGTTACATTTGCTGGCGCAAATGTATTGCCAGCAACACCTGCTGCACAAACCATTGTGCTTAACGCTACAGGTACAGCTATAGCAGCGGCCAGCCCTTCCACTATTTTCACATTGAGCGGTGGTGGGGGTACAAATTGTGCGGTTACGGTTCCTTTTACTGCCGCACCTAGCCCGGCAACATTTACTTTTAATTGCGCAGGAGTTACGTTCGTGGGCACGTACCAAGTAGGTACCGCCATGACAAGTGGTAATACCATGACTGTTCCAATAACGGTAACAGGAGGCGGTACTTATACCATTACATCAACAGCAAATGGTGTTACGTTTGCAGGTACTGGTAACTTACCGGCTACACCTGCTGCACAATCTATTACACTTACCGCTACTGGTAACCCAAATCCAGCAGGTAACGCTGTATTTACTTTAATTGGTGGTGGTGGTGCAAATTGTGCGGTTACTATTCCGTTTACTGCGGGTGGAGGTGGACCTACTGATTTTCTAAGAGCAAAAATAAACGGCGCTACAACATTTACAAATTTTACCTTGAACCTAGATGCAACCCTTTTTACACCAAGTAGTCTTGAAATATCCGGAGATGCCGCTAGCGGAGAAACATTTTTACTTGGTCTTGACAGACTTTTCCCCCCCCCTATCACCCAAAATGTATTATATAACATAAATGATTTTTTAACTGGTACTCTTTTAACTGTTGATTATGAAGATGCAGCTTTAGTGTTATACAATACTACGCCTCTTAATATTGTAACTGCTGACCCTTTTAAAATTACTATTACCTTACTAACAGCCACTAGAATTGAGGGTACATTCTCTGGTTCTGTAGAAGAAGATACACCAGTTGGACCAACTCCCGTAATTAAAAAATTTACTGAAGGTTCTTTCAGCCTCCCTTTGCCATAAAATTTTTATTTCAATATTAAAATGCCGACACAAAAAATGTCGGCATTTTAATGAGTATAATTTTTTCTACCTCGTCAATACCATCATCTTCGCATCTATCAATACATCATATCCAAATAGAGAATAAATATAAGTGCCTGCACTAAGTTGGCCGCCAATGGGACTTGATAAAGAAGCTAACTTCCTAGAAAAGCCCAATAAATTCAAGATTTATGAAAACACTTATGCATTTTCATATTTACTATATTTGCAATTATAACTAGTAAAGTACCCACAAAATTAATCTTATGAAATTTATACGTTTTTTTATTGCACTTATTGTTGCAAGTATTTTCATTTCATCTTGCCAAAAAGACCTTGCATTTGAAATTGGTGATGCCGCGGGGGCATTGGTAAAAGATGCTTCAGGAGACTGTACGCCTGTTCTTATAAATGGCAGTTACAAAAGCAATATTGTATTGGATGCTACCAATTATGTAGATGTACAAATAAATATTACGCAGCTAGGTGCTTATACCATAAAAACAGATACGGTTAATGGTTATTCCTTTAGTGCCACAGGCAATACCGGCATTATAGGCATTAATACCATCCGTTTAATAGGCAGTGGCAAGCCATTGGTAGTGGGTTTCGATGTATTTAAAGTAAAGTTTGGTACTAGTATTTGTGAGTTTAATGTGGTAGTAACATTAGGAACCGGTGGCGGAACAGCCGCTGTATTTACGCTAAATGGCTCTCCCACTTCTTGCACAGGTTTTACACAAACCAGCAATTTTTTCCAAGGTTTGCCTGTTACTGTTGCCAATACCGTTACCGTTTTTGCCAATGTAACCTCTGCGGGCAGTTATACCATTAATGCTACAACTACACCTGCCAATGGCGTAACTTTTGCTGCTACAGGTAATCTGGCGGTGGGCACCAATATACCCATTGTTCTTACGGCTGTAGGTACAAGCCCTAGCGCTGCTGGTTCTATTCCATATACCTTAAGCACTACCAGCCCTGTAAGCAATTGTGGTTTTAATTTAACGGTGCAAGCAGCACTTGCACCAGCAGTGTTTACATTTAATTGTGGCGCAGCTTCGGTGCAGGGTCTTTACGAAGCAGGCTCATTATTAACCGCAGCAAATTTTATTAGGATTCCAGTAACTGTTGCTACAGGAGGTACCTATAATCTTACTACCGCACCATCAATAAATGGGGTTATTTTTTCTGGTACAGGTGTGCTAACTACAGCCCCAGGGCAATTTGTTACCCTATTTGCATCTACAACAGTACCTGCAGTTGCAGGCTTATTTAATTACACCATTACAGGAAATGGGGTAAGTTGTGGCCCAGTTGCTGTTACTTACACGGTAGCTGGTGGTGGTGGCGGTGCTTCTACTGACTCAATCTCTTGTACTATAAATAATGTTTTTAAATTGTTTGATTATTTACCTTACATAGACTTGGACAACACTTCTGTACCTGGCTATACCATTTTGGCTATGGGAGGAGATAGCACAAGCGTTTCTAGTGAAAGCATTGGATTTGGAGCTGGCAACCTTACTGGTATTATACCGACAAACATCCCATTCACCGTAAACCAAGGTCCGGCCATATTGGTAGGTGGACAATATACAGATAACAACGCTGTTGACTATCTTGCATTAACTGGTAATACAAATCCAACTCCCGCATTTACGGTTACCATTACAAGTATTACTGGCGGCGCACTGGGCAATCCAGGCACAAGGGTAAAGGGTACTTTTTCGGGAGCGGTTATAGAAACTGCCCCTGGCACTGCCGTGAAAACAATTACCGGTGGTTATTTTGATCTCACTTTTTAAATTTAATCATAACTTTTAAAAAAGGCTGTTCGAAAAAGAACAGCCTTTTTTATTTTTGAGGATACACGATTTATTAAATCAAAACCCAACACCCAAACTAATACCTCCCCACCTATGATAATTGCCCCCACTAAATTCTTTTGTAATGAATGACTGTGTATAGGAAAGCAACAACTTTTTATAATTTACAATAATGCCAGCGTCTGCCTGGTAAGTTAGTCTGCTTATATCGTTGGCTGCAATGGTATAAGGACTTTTGCGGTTAAACAATCCTCCTTGCATGCTGGCATCGTACGCAATGAAATTAACCCGGCTTTGCCCATACAAGTAATAAGTTATTTTTCTCTTGTTGCTACTCAATGCAGTGTATCTTTTATTGAAATTGCCCAGCATAAAATTAAAGCCTGTATTTATTTTATTGTTGAGCGTACCCAGTCTTATTTCGGATGTATTGTTTATTAAAAAATGATTGCCTGCACTGGCAAGTTGCTTTTCGTAATTTATTTGATAATTTATGATCACATCATTTTTTATTTGGTGTTGCCAACCATGTGGTAGTGGGTTTTTTAGCCAGCGGTGAATATTGTCTTGTATTTCGAAACCCAAGGCGGCTGGCCCCATTACACCAATACTAAAAGCAGTAGATACTTGCTGTTTGTGTGTTTCATCTGCCTGCACTAAAAATGTTTTTAAAGAAATGTTAGCGTTAAATGGTCTATCACCCACCAAAATATCATCGCTCAAAATGCTGGTAGGTGTATATCCAAATAAATTAAATGTAACCCCATATTGCGGCTTG
>JANMGS010000421.1:0-1760 GCA_031374745.1 Ferruginibacter sp.
AGGTATGGTAACCAAACCAGCTACTTTTTTAAGTTGCGATGCAAATACCAATACATAAGGTTCTTCTGATGCACTTGGTTCATTGGTCTCTTCGAGACAACGCATTTTTTTTAATGCAAATTTTACTTTTGGCATAATTGATAATTTTTTTGTTAAATAATTAAACCCCGTGCAGAATTCCGCCAAAAAGAAATACAAGTGTTCAAAAAATTATTTAAAGGAATAATCGAGTTATTGAAAGGCAATTTTCAAAGTAGTTTTAAGGCAGCAACTATAACACAAATGTGGTATTGTGCAACATGCTGTGCTTTGTAATTTTACATATCTACAAACATCAAAAAATCACGTCATGAAAAAATTGCTTTCACCCATGCTATTGGTAAAACGTATTCTCCATGTGAGCATATTGTTATTGGCTATTTTTTTATTTAATAGTGCTTGCAATGGCGACCAAAAAGGCTCACAATCCAAAACACCTGTACCACCTGCACCAACCGGCGATAGCAGCTTGCTCACCATTGCTGCCATAAAAGATGCAACCGACGGAAAAAACATAACGATACTTTTTTACGAAAGAGCTGCACCCTATACCATTGCAAAAGATGATAAAGCTTTTGTAGAAAACAAAAACATGCTAAATGAAGCAATGAAAGCCAATGTTCCAATCAGGGTTTTTGCAAAAAAAGGAGCAACCAATATTACCCGTTTTACCAAAGCAACTGAAGCAGAAATAAGGGCATACAATACCGGCGAAGGTATAAACAGCCCCAGCATGAAAATAAAAAGCGATTCACCGATTGCCGTAGTTGTTTCAAAAATAGATACCAGTGTTTTTAATACAGTTGAATACCAAAAATGGTTTCCTATACTTTGGCGTTGTACCAATGTTGTTCCAAACTATAGCACATTAGTAGCCATGTTTAATCATGTAGCCAAAGAGGGTTGCAATAATCCTGGCCCTTACTCCATTACCAACTGTATTCCTTTTCAATATGTACGAGATGGCTGTTATGCCAGGGCACATAAAATGCGGCAGATGCTTATCAGTAAATATGGCTATTGTTGCGAAAAAGTATTCAGCTATGGCAACCTCAATGTAAAAGCAAATATGTGGGGCGGCTGTTGTGTAGATTGGTGGTACCATGAGGTTCCATTGTTTCGCATCAATAGAACATTTCGTGGCAGAACTTTTCAGGTTTGTTATGTGCTAGACCCTGGTATGTTTACAACACCTGTAACACTTTCTACCTGGCTTGCAGCACAGGAAAATACGAGTTGCAATGCAATTGCAAATGTTACTTCGTATAGCATACAACCCGGCACGGCATACTGGCCAAGTGGCGGTGGGTATGGTACAGATCCAAATTATACACTAACAGAGCAAACACTCATTAATTATAAACCATTAAAAACCTGTAACTAATCAGGACATTACAATGAATAAATTATTTACCATAAACCAAGCTTGTACAACCTGCAGGCTTGGTTTATTTTGTATATTTATGTTGTTATCATTTAAAAGCATGAGTAGCATTATACTGCCATTAGAAAACGAAAATACGGTACAACCTCAATTGTACAATGTGGCACGTATTGTTTCGCCGACTGCCAAAAATGATTATTATACTGTTACGTTTTACCAGTCTGCCCGCTTTTATAAATTATACCGAAAAAATAAAAATTGCAAAGCTGCATTGTTGGTACTAAAACATGCTAAAAAAAATGATTGCCCTGTGTTGGTAATTCTTACGGAGAATTTT
>JANMGS010000422.1:0-2286 GCA_031374745.1 Ferruginibacter sp.
GGTATACCTACATTTTATACAACCCTTGCTTATCCTTACAGAAGTATTTTTAAAAACAGAAGTTGCTGATCCATTAAAATCGTTTGTCACAAGATCAATTTTTCCATCTTTGTCAAAATCCCCTACAAACATTCTGTAAGGATAAGCAAGGGTTGTATAAAATGTAGGTATACCAAAAGTAAGGGTTGAACCTCCGGCTATTGTTGTATTTCTTATAATAGAAATTTTATTATCGTTTGGTGCACTAGTTGTTATATCGCCAATTCCATCATTGTCAATATCAACTATTGCAATACCGGTAAGAGAATACGTATCATTAATTTTTACAGGAGCTGCAAAAGTTATAGCACCTACTCCCGTTGATGTATTACGCATTACATACACAAAATTATCAAAGGATGTATATGCAAGATCTAATTTGCCATCCTTATTAATATCACCACTCGCTATTTGGTATGAGTTTGTTCCTCCATTTAAAAAAGCTCCTGTATAGATGATGGGTGATGCAAAAGAAAGCACTCCAGAAACACTTAGGTTTCTATAAATATATACACCTACGCCATTTACAGTAACTGCAATGTCTACTTTACCATCGCCGTCAAAATCTGCTGTTGTTACACACCTTGTATTACTTGTAGCAGATAAAACCAAAGGATTATCAAATAAGAAATTGCCAGGTGTTGACAAATTCCTTAATACAGAAATTGAATTCGCTGTAAACCCCACCACAACTAATTCAGGTTTGCCATCAATGTCAAAATCCTGAGATATCATTTGATATCCGCCGCTAACTGATCTAGAATAAGAAACTGTATTATATGAACCAGAATTGATAGCAGTACCACAAAAAATTGCATTGTACGAAGTACTGGATTCTCCAATAAGTCCACATCCGTTTTTTACTCTTATCGGGTTATAAGTAGCTCCGTTAGGGACTTTAACTGTAAGACTACTAAAATTGCCATCGGTAATTACCGCTTGTGTCGCACCAAAAAAAACTTGATTATTGGAAGCAATGGGGTCAAAATTTGACCCGCTAATAATTACAGTACTTCCAATGTAACCTGTGTTTGGACTAAAGGAATTAATGATTGGCGCTATACAAGTTTGCGCACTAGAAACCCCAGAAGCTAACATGAAAAAGCAGATTGAAAAAAAAGTAAATAATTTACTCATAGCAATGTATTATTTAAATGAAATTGAAAGTGTCAGATGGTCAGGATTATAATTTGAAGGAAGATCAATTTTTAGAGCAGTCAAAAAATTGTCACCGTCACAATTTGCTTTATAAACATTCATTTTCTTGGTTACAAGAGAAATATCCTTTGAAAAAGACTTATTAGTAATATCATCCTTGATTACAACTCTAAAGTTGATATCTTGATCTGAACTACTTTCATTAAATACTGAAAAATGAATTTGTGGTACAACATTTTCACACTTAACAATAGTATAGGATACATCTATACTATTACCACTTTCAGCAAGCACTGTCCAGTTTTTAAAAACATTCTTAGGCGAAATTTGTGCATTTGCAACGCTAATTGTAATTAGCGAAATAATTAAAATGCTAACAGTTTTTTTTAATACTTTCATTTTTAGAGTAATTGAATTCATAATTTAATTGATGTATAGAGTCTGTATAATTTATTGTTTAAAGTGGCTATTTTTTATATTAAGATATCCAACATATTAAAATGCCGGATAGAATTATCAAGTTTTACTGCAATAGGGTAAGAATCCGTCTTGCCTGTTGCATCGGCAGTTCCATTAATACCTAAAACTATTGGTTCACTTTTATTTGCGACACAACCTCCACTTTCAACACAACAATCCTCTATTGTGAATAGCATATCTCTTCTTGTTTCGCCAATTTTAGTTCTCATGCCGCCTACTAATCTATACTCTTCTACTTTTACACCAATAACTGCTACCTGTATTTCGCTTGGTGTACAAGCCAATGTTCCCCTTTCTGTATTTATTGATAATGAAGCAGTGGCCATTAATGGTTGTGTTCCTAAAAAACCCGCTACATAAGTATAAGTAAGATCAACTCCCATACCATGGCTAGCAAAAATTGAAGTACATGCAGTTACCTTGATGGCCAACGTAAGCAATAGTTTTTTAAAAATAGAAATCAATCTCATCTTAGTTGTATTTGAATATTTGGGTGTCTGTTATCATTAATTATTATCAGGCTGTATAGATAGTTTCTACATGTAGTCGGAATTTTTGTTTGTGGTTATACCACAGGGTTTATGCGGGTTTGCATAAGCGTGTTTTTTT
>JANMGS010000440.1:0-2016 GCA_031374745.1 Ferruginibacter sp.
ACCATATCTGCATCCAACTGCCTTGTTGCCGTTTTTACATCCCCACCAAAAAACTCTTTTCCATTTACTTTTACTTTTGTTACTTCTTTACCTTGAGCCGTTACTTTACCGTCCTTATCTACCTCTACCCCTGGCAATTTTTTAAGCACTTCTTCTACATTGTCATTTTTGCGAAACATGGTACTATCTATCTTGTAAGAAACGGTATCTTCTTTAATTTGAATTTTGGAAGATTCTATCGTTACTGTTTCAAGCATATTGTCACCCACGGTCATCACAATATCATTGTTTATTTCATCGCCAGTAACATCGGTATAATCATGTAAATCGGCATATTTTTTATAACCGATATAAGAGATTATTATCATAGTCTTCCTTTTCTGCACATTACCAAAAGTATAGTTTCCTTTGTCGTTTGTAGTGGTTTTTAGCGTATCGCTTAGCCCAATGTAATAAAGTGATACAGAAGCTTTTGCTAGCCCTTTACCGTCTTCCGTCTTTACATTACCTTTTACTGATATGCTCTTTTGAGCATACAGGTTTGAAAAAGTAATAAGGCAAAATAGCGTAATAAATAATTTAACCATGATAATTTGAGTTGTATAATATTTGGCAAATATACAAATACGTAATTTGTCGTAGTTGCCGTTTATCAAATAATAGCGTCCAAGATTGTAAAGCAGTTACTGTAAATGTTTGTTTTGTAATTAGTACAATATTAATTTTTAAAATAAATTTAATAAAGTTGTACAGTGTACCTACTATTTTGCAGGTAGGTTTGCATTTTTTGCTTTTCTAATATAATCTATGATCATTTTATCGAACAAATGGGCTTCATCAAACAAAAAGCTTTGTTTGATAGGTATAACATAAATAGGCAATTCGGATAACTCTTTCTCAAATTTCTTCAACCTTACGCCATCTTTTTCGGTAGTGATGATGATCTTATTTTCCGATTTTATCCTATCAAATTGCTTTTTAATATCCTTTAGGTCAATACTCGAAAATATATGATGATCTGCATACCTCAGCATATCATAACTATGTGCATACTTTTCTATAAAAGATTTTAACGGTTTTGGATTGGCAATTCCGGTTATCAATAAAACGTCGGTATTGGCACCAAAGCTAGATTTTTCTTGTGTGAACAAATGATATGGAGCGGAATATAAAATCTCTGTAAAAAATATTGATTGATTTGGAAACAAGTCCAATTCGCTTATAATATCTTTCTTTTCTACTTCGCTTAGCTCAGATTTACATTTAGTAACAACAATTATGTCCGCTCTTTTTCTACTAGCTTTCACATCCCTTAAATCACCAGCAGGTAACAATAAATCACGACTGTAAAGGTTTCTATAATCAGTAAGTAAAATATTCAATCCTGCTCTCACTGTTCTATGTTGAAAAGCATCGTCCAAAATAATAACTTCCGTATCTGGCCGATCATGTAATATTTGTGGTATAGCTACTATGCGCTCCTCTCCCACTGCTACAGTGATGTCTTTGTACTTATCATGAAATTGCATTGGTTCGTCGCCAATTTCTAGTGCTGTAGTTCTTTCGTTGGCTATTGCATATCCTTTTGTTTTTCGTTTGTAACCACGGCTTAGGGTTGCCGTTTGAAATTCATCTTTTAGTATTTCAATCAGGTATTCTGTCATAGGCGTTTTACCTGTACCACCTGTAGCAAGGTTTCCAACACAAATAATAGGAAAATTAAATGATGCAGAGCTAAAGACTTTTTTATCAAATAAAATATTACGCAACACGACAGCTCCACCATATATAAGTGAAAACGGAAACAATAAATATCTAAAACTTTTTAGCAATTGTACTAATTTTAAAATTCATATATTTTTTCTGGCGTTATACAAAAGTCCAGCTTCTCATCCATAAAGTTTGCATCCTCAATTTCTATAGGATCAAAAAAACTAAAACCAATTTTTATCATACTGGGGTTGCAGGTACTAATAAATTTATCGTAATAACCTTTGCCATAGCCAACCCTGTTTC
>JANMGS010000443.1:0-6694 GCA_031374745.1 Ferruginibacter sp.
CATGAAATAAACTATTTATGATTTTTTAAAGGGGTAGATTAAAATGATATTGCTGTATTTTTTCTTTGAATCTGTGGCAAAAATATTGCCACAGATTCAAAGAAAAGCTGTTTTATATATTATCTTTTAACTATTACACAAATAGATTACAGATAATATGGTTAAATTTATAGAGGTAAATATTTCTAAGGCTGTAATGTGGAGGAAAATCATTGTCAGTACCAATAAAGTAAGTACATACTATTTCATAAAAAAAAGATAAATAGCACAAAAATTTTAAACTTATTAATAGTTTGCAACATAGTACGAAAACTAAACTTCTAAACCATCTAAACTCTTACATTGTGGCCAAACAAAAACGTACTATTTCCTAAACAAATAATAATATGCTATTTTAAGAGCTGTTTGTATTACCTAAATTTTCCTGAAACCGTATAACAAACTTTGTCATTTATTCTCTTGAAAATTTCTCCATTTATTTTTCTAATGGTCTTAAGCCTTTTTTTGTCTAATAATTTGCCATTACTATCAAAATATTGCGGCTGCTCAAAATAAGTAAGGGTATAATATTTTTTATAGCTAAAAACTGCATTTATTGCAACTGGCTTTATCGACATAAATACCAAGGTCTTCTTTTTTTCATCTAAATAATAATCATAGCTATTTATCCAGGTACATCTTATTGATTTCATTTTTGTAATCAAATCGATAATCTTAGCACTGTTTAAATGATAAGCAATCAAAGTATCTTTTAGCCTTTGCTCTATTACATCAAATTCATAAATATAACTGAGCGTGTCTGTTTTTATTTCTATGGCTACAGCATTGAAATTCCTGTTTGTAAATGCTATTGAAAATGGTAAAGCTTCATTTAGTTGTTTATAAGAATGCTCAATACTATCGAGTATATTTTTGTTTTGAAAATAATACTTGGAAGAAATATTTTTTGGCGAACATGAAGATAGCATGCAGAGTAATATGATGGTGGTAACGGTATAGCTTTGGTTAGGATTCATTTGTGCTATTTTTTGTACAGAAAGAAATACCGAAAATTATTCGCTTTAAAAAAGCAGACGACATTTGAATGAGTGTTTTACCTCCGTAATCCCAATAAACAAGTGTTATAATATCATTCGCTTTGCTTATTTTTTCTATTACTATAAAGTGTGTAGGCACCCCAAGTTTAATCATTACATGATTTTTTTTATGTACAATTCTATTGTTAATAAAAAGGACTACTGTCCCATTATTTACTTTGTCAGAAATATCATCAAAGAGGTTTCCTACTCTAGGTCGAATCAAATCAGAACCATTTGCCTTTACATTAAAAGACAACAAGTTTCTAACCATTCGATTGAATTTAGCATAATTTACAGATGCCCAAAAGGTATCTTCATCACCTAGGTCGTATTTTCTATTAAATATATTAAGGTATCCTTTAAAATGATCAGCCAGACTCAAATACAACATTTGTTCTGCAGGGTGAATATCCAATATACCTTTATATTTCAATGCGCCGGCAGCATTTTTTATAGATTTGGAGGGAGTGAAATGGGTTTTTCCGAATGTAGCGTTACCATTATTATAAAGTTGTAATAAGAGTTTTGCATAGCCCAATGGATCGTCTTGCAACATGAGGTACATTAATGCACCATAACCGCAGAAGTTTGTACCATTGCCTGGGTAGATACCAATGGGGTTGTTTATATTTTCTTTTAGATTTTTTAAAAACAAATTTGGCTTTATCTTAGGCCAAAATTTACTGGGTTCCAAACTTGTTAATTTGGCAATAAAATTAATTGCAGCTAACTTGGTAGATGTAACATTGCTATCATTTATTGAAGGAAGGAACGTAAAAGAATAAGACTTCGATATAGTAATAAAAAAAACAACAACAATCAATAAACAAAGTTTAAAAGATTGTTGTTGTTTGTTAATCCAACTTTTATTAAGCATTGTTATTTATGATTGAATAGATAGAAAACGCCCAACTGCAAACCCCTGTTATAAGATTTTACAGAACTATTTTCGTTGATATTGCTCAATCCAATATTGTATCTAGCATCTAATCCAAGCCCCGAAGCTGGATGTACATAACCTAATCCCGCTCCTATTCCTACATCTACTGATTTAAGACTTGATTTAAAATCATACTCAGTACTGCCAGTTTTTGCTTTAGCACTTGTTAAAAAACCAAATTGTGGTCCTGCTTGTAATCTAAAACCATTATCAAACATGTATTGCAAGAGGATAGGTACATTTATATAACCTAAGTTTAATTTTGTTTCTATACCCGCTGTTGTAGATTTTGCTCCTTGTGTAGAGTAAACCAACTCAGGTTGAAGAGCCAATTGTTTTGTAAGGTGTACATGTCCTAATAAGCCTACATTGAAACCTACTTTATCATCATACTTTGAACCATTGTCATTGTTAATGTTGTAGACGTTTAGTCCACCTTTAATTCCAATATTTACACTTTGTGCGCTTGCGGCAGTGGTAAATAAAATTGCGGCCATAGCCGTTGTTGCGAAAAATTTCATAATTGTGTTTTTTGATTAATGTTATAATACAAACCTATTTTACATTCAACTTGGGAAAAAGAAGCACCTGTAGAAACAGGCGCCTTTACCAAAACTAACTATCTTATATAGGCTTATATCTTACGTTTAAATATAACGCAAAGGTGGGTATATACTGTCGATATAACCTTATACAATCATTAATAAGACTTACATTATTCACATATTTTAAATCTAAAACCATTGTTACAAAAAACAAAAAAATCCAACGATAAAACATTATAAACTAATACTGTAAATGATATAAGAATAAACTAAAGTTTTGTAATAAAATTTATGAAGATCTAAATAAACTTTGCATGGGTAAAAATTAAAAAGTCCATTCTTCATAAACATCTTCCAAAACAGTTACTATGCTACAGATAAAAAAAGAAGGAATTGTAATAAAAAAGTCAAACTTAGGTTTTGAAGTAGAAGGAGTACTTAACCCAGGTATTACCATGCACGAAGGATACATCCATATGTTTTACAGAGCTGTAGCCAAGGGTAATTATTCGAGCATAGGATATTGCAAATTAAAAAAGCCCCTAGAAGTTGTTGAAAGAATGGACACACCCATATTATTTCCACAATTCGAATATGAAATGCATGGTGTAGAAGATGCAAGAATAACCAAAATTGATGATTTGTTTTACCTTACTTATACAGCTTATGATGGTGTAAATGCATTGGGTTGTTTGGCCACTTCTAAAGATTTAATACTTTGGGAAAAACTAGGAATAATAGTTCCACAAATGACTTACAAAGAATTCGACAGGCTTGCAAGCACAAAAATTCCATTGAATGAAAAATATTTGAGATACAATGGAGATGGTGGGGTAATGGAAAAAAAAGGCATAAAAGTTTTTATTTGGGATAAAAATGTAATTTTTTTTCCAAGAAAAATTAATGGGAAATTTTGCTTTTTACATAGGATAAAACCAGATATACAATTTGTTTGTATAAATAGCCTGGCAGAACTTACGGTGGACTTTTGGCAAAATTATTTTTTACATTTTGATGCAAATATTTTACTTACACCTAAACATGATTTTTGTGCCAGCTATGTTGGTGGTGGTTGCCCACCCATAGAAACAAAACATGGATGGCTACTGATATACCATGGAGTACAAGATACAGTAGATGGATTTGTATATTCTGCCTGTGCAGCATTGTTAGACATTGATGATCCACTAAAGGAAATTGCTCGTTTACCATACCCTTTGTTTAAGCCAGAAGCAACATGGGAACTAAAGGGAGAAGTAAACAATGTATGTTTCCCAACAGGGGCTATTGTGATGGAAGATACTTTGTATATATATTATGGTGCAGCAGATGAACAAATTGCATGTGCAACAATCAGTTTAACCGATTTATTAAATGAATTACTTTTAAACAGTGATGGAAATGAAAAACAAAATAACAACAAACCATAAAATATACACCACAAGTGGCACGAATAATTATACAGATAACAAAAAAAACGGACAGAAAATAATAAACATAAGGAATGAAAAACCTGAAATTTTGTTTATAACTTCTTATCCACCTCGTGAATGTGGCTTGGCTACTTACTCACAAGATTTAATGAAGGCACTTAACAATAAGTTTAGCAAGTCCTTCAATATTACAGTTTGTGCTTTAGAATCTGAACCTACTTCCTTTATTTACGATGCATCTGTAAAATATATTTTACATACCAATTGTCATATTGCTTACATCGGCTTAGCAGATATGATAAATGCGAACGATGATATTAAAATGGTAATGCTTCAACACGAGTTTGGGTTGTTTAATAATAACGAAACAAACTTAATAAAATTCTTACAAGCGCTTACAAAACCTATTAATATAGCTTTTCACACGGTGTTACCAGGCCCAAATGAAGTGTTAAAAGCAAACGTAAATGCCTTAATACAATTAGCACATTCTGTAATAGTAATGACTAACACATCTCAAAAAATTTTACAAAAGGACTACAATGTAAATCCTAAAAAAATAAATGTTATTGCCCATGGCACGCATTTAGTAGCCCACTCAAATAAAGATATCCTTAAAGAAAAATATAATTTTAGAAATAAAAAAATATTGACAACTTTTGGTCTATTGAGCTCAGGCAAAAGTATAGAAACTACGCTGGATGGTTTACCCGCTATTATAAAAGAAAACAGGCAGGTGTTGTTTTTAATTATTGGAAAAACACATCCATCTGTTGTAAAACATGAGGGTGAAAAATACCGTGAATTTCTACAACAAAAAATTGTAGCACTTAATATACAAAATCATGTACAATTCGTAAATAATTATGTAGCATTACCTACATTGTTAGAGTATTTACAACTTACAGATATTTATTTATTTACCTCTAAAGATCCTAATCAAGCAGTAAGCGGCACATTTGCCTATGCACTTAGTTGTGGTTGCCCAATCGTATCTACCCCTATACCCCATGCTGTAGAAGTTTTAAAAAACAATGCGGGTATTATTGTAGATTTTGAGAATGCACAGCAATTGTCAGAGGCTGTTACTTCATTATTAAACGACGAAAACTTAAGAAATCAAATTAGTTTAAACGGGCTGCACACCATTGCACCAACTGCATGGGAAAATGCTGCCATAGCACATGCAAAGGTTTTTGAAAAAATGAGTGCGGGCAAAATCGTATTACAATACAATGTACCAGATATTAATTTAGATCATATAAAAAAAATGACTACTAATGTTGGCATGGTACAATTTGCCAATATAAACCAGCCAGATATGTCCACTGGTTACACATTAGATGATAATGCTAGAGCCTTAGTTGCCATGTGTCAACACGTAGAATTATTAAATGATGATACGGATATAAAACTGGTAGGAATCTACCTAAAATTTATAAAATACTGTTTACAACAAGGAGGGGATTTTTTAAATTATGTTGATGAAAATGGTATGTACACCACTCAAAATTATGAAACAAATTTAGAAGATTCTAATGGTAGAGCCATATGGGCATTGGGTTATTTAATTTCATTAGAAGATTATTTTTCAAACGATATTATTGAAGAAGCTATAGAATTAATGGAGCTATCTATTGTGAACATTACAAAAATGCACTCTACTAGGGCAATGGCATTTGCAATAAAAGGATTATACTATTATAATGTAAAATACAATTCTATACACAATATTTCCTTGATAACAACGCTAGCAGATAGGTTGGTACAAATGTATAAGCACGAGGCAGAACCACAATGGCAATGGTTTGAATGCTATTTAACTTACGGCAACAGTATTTTACCAGAGGCAATGCTATGTGCGTGGCATGCAACCAACGATAATATTTACAAATCTATTGCAAAAGTTAGTTTTGATTTTTTGCTATCAAAAATATTTGTTGAAAATAAAATAAAAGTAATTTCAAATAAAGGCTGGTTACAAAAAGATAACCAACTCGCAGAAGTAGCCATTGGAGGTGAGCAGCCTATAGATATAGCATATACGATAATGGCATTGTACAAATTCTACACTTGCTTTGGTACAGATACTTATCGCAAAAAAATGGATATTGCTTTTAGTTGGTTTTTAGGACACAATCATTTACAACAAATAGTGTACAACCCTTGCACAGGTGGTTGCTACGATGGTGTAGAAGAAAACTGTATAAACCTTAACCAGGGCGCAGAGTCCACAGTAAGTTATTTGATGGCGAGACTAACCATAGAAAAAGTGAATAGAAAATCGAAAAAACACATAAACCAGAACATAATAATTTACAGTTAAATATTAAAAAAAAGAAAATAACCTTAAAGGTTATTTTCTTTTTTTACAATTTCTTCTTTAGTAGTTGTGCTGGCAAAAACTTCACTAATACTATTCATTAAGCTAGATATTGGCCCTTCCATTTTATTGGTTTCATCATCCAGCGTGTTGTTATCCAATAAATCGCCCATTTTTAATATCGGTAATAAATACAAGAGAACATCATTTTTTTGGGTAACAACATACGCTTTCAAAGCTTTTACTGTTCCATTTGTTCCTACCTGCTCTCTAATAATTTTTGCCGCCTCTGCTGCAATAGCATTCATTTTGGCAAGCGGGTCGTCGCTAGTTTGTTTTGAATAAGAAGAAATAATTTGAATAGCTTCTTTTTT
>JANMGS010000473.1:0-3572 GCA_031374745.1 Ferruginibacter sp.
TCAAACCTTTTAAAAAATACTTGAATGAAGTGTAAATATATTTTTGCGATTGTCTCCTTACTTTATTTTAATCATACCGCAACTGCGCAGACAGGGCCATGGGCTAAATATGATGCGAAGATGAAAGGAGAAGCCTTGATAAGAGAGTCGGATGCTGGCTATTTAAAAGAAGTGCAAAGTATTATTGAAGGAGGTGGCGATGTAAACTGGCAAATGGAAGGCTCTGGATTGACCCCACTCATGGCCGCATCTTCGGGAGGGTATGTAGAAGTTGTGAAGTTTCTTTTGAACAAAGGAGCAGATGCAAATCGTAAAGATGCGAGTGGACGCACCGCTTTGCAAAGGGCGTATCTGAAAAATGCTCCTGCAGTAGTAGCTGTACTTACTGGTTTAACCAAAGAACCCTTGATCATTATACCTGATGATAAAGTAAATCCAAAAATTACTCCGCCCGTGGTTCCGCCTGCGATAATTCCAGGAAATGATACCAAAGATGGAATTGTAAAAAAAGCATCAAACAAAACATGGGCACCATTTGGTACTTATGGCGTTGGGCAAAAAGTAAAGTTTTTTATTGGCAGTTGGAAAGAAGGGACTGTAATAGAAGTTGGCATTTATGGAAATTATGCAGTTAAAAATATAGCGCAGAAAGAAAGGAAATATCTTATTGCACGGGAGGGAGCTCCCAACTGGAATGAGTGGAAAGATTGGGGCAGCGTGACTGGATTAAACAGGGAAGCTTACTGGACAGATTTTTTTATAGGTGACTGGCTACTTGGAGAAACGATGGCTGTAAATACACGGACAGATGGGGTGTATCAAAGAGATGAATATTCTTTTCACGCTGCAAAAGAGGCATTAAGTGTAAGCGTGAATAAAACTTATAGCTGGAAAACACCCGATAAGAAAATTATTACCGGCAAATGGAATGCAGCAGAGGACGGTGCACGAATAATATTATTGAAAGGATACCGTGGCGTTGATTGGGTTCTACGAAATGAAACAAATGCAGCAGAAGAAAACATTCGGAAGTTGCAGAGTGCAAGATTGACGACCAATGGTAAAATGAGTATAACTGCAAAAAGACCATTGTAGCATTTTGAGTTGTTGTAAAAAATCATTTTAACCTTTCCCTATCTGGGGCAGGTATGTAAGTTGACTATTATTTGAAAACTATCGCAGCATACTTTCAAACTAAAAAAAGTATCTCCAGAAATCAGGCCCAGCCTGTGTGCCAGCTTTCTGTGACATAGTAGTAAAAGCTGCAAAAAATAATGTTTATATTTAAGAAATAAAGAAGTTGATAAAGAAGTCCATTGGTCTTAGGTTTTATTTTGTGCAATCTTCGTCCCCTCCCTCCCTTGGTATTCCACATCGCAAGTGCCCATCGCCGCAACGCATAATCCGCCTTGGGCTTATACCAGCAGGCTTATGTGTATAAAAGCAACCCCTACACTAATAAAACTTTTGCAACAACAGTAACCAGTTAAAAAAAAGCAAACCACTAAATCTATGCGCTTTAAACCAACAATTATTTTTCATACGCTCTCGGTAGGCTGGTCAAATGCTATGCCTCGGCACTCAATATTGCAAGCTATGGGTAGCCAACAGGTGTCAAGTAATGCCAATTTTTTTTGCAGTAATTTGTTAAACCTTTTGTCATTCAAAAGGTCTAAGTGTTTAAAATAAAGAAGAATGAACCAATTATTGAGAATATTACTGTTACTAACTGCTATATCTTCTTGTAAAAAAGATACAACTACAGAAACAATTGTTTCAAATCCAATGTCTGTTAAAGCAGCATCAACATATACAGTAGTGGTTGAACAAAATATAACTTATTGCCAAGGTCTCAGCCATCAGACATTAAACAGTGCTTCATATTCTACTGTGGATTTAAAATTAGACGTTTACAAACCTGCTAATAATACCAATAAAAGACCAGCCATATTGCTTATCCATGGTGGAGGATTTTCTGGCGGCGATAAAAGTGATGTTAATATTGTAAGCCTTGCAAATTACTTTGCTTCAAGAGGATGGGTAGCTTTCTCTATAAACTACCGATTACAGGGCGATAAAGGCACGATACCAACCCAATGGATTCAATATGCACAAAATAATATACCGCCTCTTTTACAATCTCAATTCATGGCTATGTATCCAGCACATAGAGATGCTAAAGCTGCCATTAGATGGTTGGTAGCTAATGCAGATAATTACAATATAGATATCAATTACATAACAGTTGGAGGAGGCTCGGCTGGTGCTTATATTGCTGTTAGCGCAGGTATAACAAATCCAACAGATTTCACTAACGAGCTCTCTTTAAATATCGACCCTAGCTTATCAACTACCAATTTGATAAAGACTTACAGCATAAAAACGATTTTAGATTTCTGGGGAAGCGGTTCTGCTATTACTTCTTTAAATAACATTTATGGATATCAACGTTTTGATGCTTCAGATGCTCCCATTATGATTGCTCATGGAACGGCAGATTCTACTGTACTATATACCAATGCAATTGAATTGCGAGATACTTACACCGCAACAGGTGCTAAATACAAATTATACCCTCTAGTAAACAGAGGACACAGTGCTTGGGATGGCATTGTAGATGGAAAAACATTAAACCAGCTTTCATTCGACTTTATTGTGGAACAGCAAAAACTCATTGTAGAATAATGTGAAAAACTACTGCAAGTAGTAAGGGTTAGTGTGGCAGGCAATGCCCAACACTAAACCTTTGTTGAACGAAACCTCGGCTATCTGTTATGAGTATTTGAATTGAAGGCTATGTGGCAGGTAAAATAAAGAGCGTATTCCTCGCCTCCGCTGGTATCCCAACATCGCTCGTACCCACCATCGCAACGCTAAATCCGCTCATGCTTGGTCACATACCAGCTGGTCTATTTGTAAAAAAGCAACAGCTACTCCAACAAAACTTTTGCAGCACCAGTAACCAATTAACAAAAAAAGCTAATCACTAAATCATTTCGCTTTACAATTAAAATTATTTTTCACACGCCCTCAGTCGGCTGGTCAAATGCCAAGCTCGGCTCTCAATATTGTTAGCTATAGATTACCAACAGGTGCAAAGAAATTTACAACGATGTCTGTCCATTCCTCAATGCCTTTTTACCCCTGTTTTTCTTTTCCCACTCCAGCATTTCGGGCGTTTTAGCCACTACTTTTTTTACCCCATCCAAACTTTTACCAGCGGCTACTTCTTTCTTAGGTGCGTTTGGTAGTACAATATTATTCCTATCCCACTCTTCTGTTTTTAGTAGCCTACCTGTTACAGGTTCATAGTATTTCCAGACTCCGTGTTTTACACTGTATTGTTCTGCCTTTACAATTTTGTAATCTATAATTTCATTGCTGCCTGTACCATATACGGCAATGGTATCGTAAGGCGCATCTGGGTTGTAGCCCCTCCAATTTTCTTCTCTTAACAGTTCGCCCAATGGTGAATAATATTGTTGTAATCCGTCTTTCCCATTGTGCAAATACGTTTCAAAACCAATAGGGTCGCCGTTTAAATTGTACTTGCGCCAAATGCCTTCTTTCAT
>JANMGS010000482.1:0-4965 GCA_031374745.1 Ferruginibacter sp.
CCCGATGCTCCTGCACAGATAGCATTAAAAATATGTTCGTCTTCAAAAAAAATAGTTTGTATTAGGATATCTATTTTTGGAAAATGTTCTTTCACCAGTTTTGTTGCTTCTATGCCATTCATGCCGGGCATTTCAATATCCATTAACACAATGTCGCAAGGGTAAACTTCGAGATGGGTAACAATGTTGCGGCAATCGGGCCATGCTCCTGTACAAACAAAACCATCGGTGTGGTTCAGCAGGAGTTCAAATGTTTCCCGAAGGTGTTTATTATCCTCAAAAATGGCTACCCGTATCAAAAGCTTAATTTTTACAAAGTTCAAAAATTTAAAAAGTCACGCAATAGCGAAAAGGGGTGAATATTATAAAGTGAGGGGCATAGTTAGCATTACCGTGGTGCCATTACCCTCAACAGAATCAATAGTGAGTTTACCGCCAACACTTGCTGCCCTTGTTTGAATATTTTCCAAACCATTCCCTTTTATTATAGTACCCTTATCAAAGCCTTTTCCTTCATCTTTTACAATCATCGTAAGTACATTATTGCCATTGGCTGCAGATACAGCAATTTTCTCTGTGCCAGAATACTTTACGGCATTGTTAAGCGCCTCTTTAAAAATGAGGTACATATTTTTCCGCTGTTCCATCGTAAGGTCTTTTGTTTCCAGCTTATCTAATTGCAGTGCAAGGGCAATATTTTTGGCGCCGCAAATTTCATAGGCAAATCGTTCCATACGTTGCTTAAGGTTGCTGCCTTCTGCTTCTTCCGGCTTAATTGTCCAGACCAGGTCACTCATTTTCTCCATGGTTTCTTTTGCATTGGTGCTCATTCTTTCCAATATATCCTTCTGCAATGATTCATTGCCCTGTTTGGTTGCCATTTGGCTAAGCATATTAATGCTGCTGAGAGAACTTCCTACTTCATCGTGCAGGTCGGCAGCTATTTGATTTCTTATTTCAAGCTCTCTCATCCGCTGTTTTAGTTTATTGCGATTGAGCAGCAGCCAGATTGCTGCTAAAGAAAGCAGGACAATAAAGGCTGCACTAATGATGAGCAGCCGTTGCTTCTGTAATTTTTGCCGCTGCAATTCCTTGTCTTTATTGAGTACTGTAATTTCCCTTTCCTTTTCTTTCACATCAAAAGAGGCTTGTTGTTTTGCGGTTTCTACTGAAAACTGTTGCTTTACCAGGCTATCTTTTAAAGCAGTACTCAGTTCCAGGAATTCCAACCCTTTTGTGTTGTTGCCATTTTTAAAATAAGCAGTGGCCAATGTGTAGGTTATGCCCTGCTCGTGTAGTAAATCTGTTTCCGGTTTTATCAACTCGTATGCCTTAAGCCCATAGTCAATACTTTTTTGGAAACGGTTTTGTTCCAGTTCCAGCGTGCTATGGTTGGTATAGCATACCGCCTGCTGACCGGTATTTTCTGTTTGCCGGGCATAATTAAGGCCGGTAATGAATGCAGTTTCTGCTTCTTTATAATTTTTCTGTTTTGCAAACGCTTCTCCTAAGGAACCATGGTAAGCAGCGAGGTTATTAATGTCTTCAAGACTGTCGGCAATTGCAATTGCTTTTTTATACCAGTTAATAGCTGTTCCGGGTTGATTAAGTTTGAGCAGTATGTCTCCTCGTTCAGAATAGTTCATCCCAACCATTTGCCTGTTTTTCGTAAAACTGAAATGATAGTCTGATTTATCTAATGCTGCTAAGGCCTTGTCGTATTGTTTCAAATTATCATAGATATCGTTGATGATGCTATAAATACGGCCCAACCCATCATTATTTTTTATTTGCGTAGCATAACCAATAGCGGTGTCACAATCTTTCAAAGCAGCAGGGTAATTTTGTAGATTGGTAAATACATCAGCCCTGTTTAAATAGGCCAGTGAAAGACGCTTTAAATTGTTTGCATTTACTGCATAAAAAACCGCCTTGTTGATGTACACCAGGGCAGAATCATATTTGGTACTAAATGAAAATGCAAGCGATATGCCACTGTTACATTTTTCCAGCCCGCTTGTAAAACCCAATTTCTCTGCCAGTGTAATGCCTTTTTTAAAATAAGGCATGGCTGTAAATGGTTCCTGGTAAAGAATCGATACGCCCGTTTTCCAGTACAGGTTTACCTTGTTGCTGTCGTCCGCTGATTTGTTGAGTAGGCGGATAAGGGAATCTGTTTCATTGCCCTGAGCGTGGGTCCAGCCATGTGAGCAGGCCATTGCCATTAATAATAAATAGAATGACTTAAACATGGATAAATTTACAAAAAAGATTTTAAACGGAAATATTAAAAAAATGTCCCATTAAGGATTTTTTTTCAAGTGTTCTTTACCTTAATTGGTCAGCTCCAATTTTCGTGAGAGCCCATTGAAGCCACCCGTGAGTCGCCGAGCGTGGCCTCGACAAGCCGACCAAGCAATAATAAAAATCAATACTTTATCTCGTCAAAAAAGAAGGACTAAAATTTTTATTTTGCATGCAGCATTTTACAAATATACTTTGCTGGGCAATGACCACGCAAACGTATTTTATTATGGGAAGTATGGATTTAATTAGAGTTGATTTTTTCCCTTAGCCTTGAATAGTGTCCCATGAAACAGCCTCGTCAATCAACAGCAAATTCTATTATTCTTTTATTTAATAAATTACGCTAAAAAGTTTAAGTAAATTTAACCTACCGAACGGTTCGAGAAGGCTCAAACCGAGGCTTTGCAGGTCGAAGATCACTTTTTTTTTCAAAGGGCATAGAAAAGAATATTCCTTTCAGTGCTCCTATTTTAATCAATTTATAAAAGTATATTTCAAAAAATACTATTCCAATTTTAACTAATTTCAGGCAATCATATTAACAAACAAAAAACATGAACCTCTTAGTAGATGCATTTTTAATTAAAACCAAGAAATGGCAAGAAGAATTAGAAGCATTAAGAGCAATAATTCTTGATTGTGGATTAACAGAAGAATTAAAGTGGCGCCAGCCTTGCTACACATTTAATGAAGCTAACATTGTTATATTAGGTGGGTTTAAAGAATACTGCTCACTCATGTTTTTTAAAGGAGCATTGCTAAATGACGCCAAATCTATTCTTATACAACAAACGGAAAATGTACAATCGGGGCGGCAAATAAGATTTACAAGTGTTGCAGAAATTGTGAAAATGGAAGCCGTATTGAAAGCGTATATTTTTGAAGCTATTGAGGTAGAAAAAGCAGGACTAAAAGTAAATTTTAAAAAAGATACTGATGTTATTTTTCCAGAAGAACTTCAACAAAAATTAAAAATTGATAAAATCTTTAAAACTGCTTTTAATGCTTTAACTGCAGGCCGACAAAAAGGATACATGCTTTATTTTTCAGCACCCACACAGTCAAGTACTAGAGCATCAAGAATTGAAAAATATATACAGCAAATTCTAAATGGAAAAGGATTACGTGATTGCACATGCGGCATGTCAAAAAAAATGCCCAACTGCGATGGATCGCATAAACTCATTCGTTGATTAATTAGAAGGACAGAAATATATTTTCTGCCTTCAAGGGTCGCCTCGGCGACACATAAGTGCCCATAGCAGCCTCCCATAAGTCGACGAGGCGAAGGAATTGCTTGGCTTTTTTATTTACCAACACTGGTAATCAAAATCTAAAACTATTATTCAATCAAATTCATTTCAAAATCATTCTTAATTCTTACAACATATCTTGAAAAATTTTTAATTGATATTTCAGTAGGTACACAAGATTGCAAGTTTAACGTGTATGTAGATGTTCTAATTCTTTTCATTTCCTCAGGCATAAATACATATGCATTTTTATCTATTACTTTTAAAGAGGCTTTAAGCGCTGGCGCAAATTCTTCAGCAGCTTCAACCCTATTTGGTGTAAACTTAATAAATAGTTTAACCTCGTTTTTATCTACTTTAAGTTTGCCTATTTTTTGCTCTAAGAGACCTCTCACACCTTGTCTCCCAATTATGTTAGTTTCACAGCCATAATAAAATTTTCTTTCTTTTTTAAAAGTTGTTCTATAGTAGATATCATTAAAGGCAATCAATGGTTTTATATAATTTTCTAACCCCTCTTCTTTTAGTAGCTCCATTTTAGAATTTGATAATGCTAATGAATCTGCCAATGATAATTTTCTATTTTTAATAATCGAATCTAGATCTTGAACTAATTTATTTTTAGTTGTAAAATAAGTATTAGAATCTGTTTGCCACCCTTTTTCGTTCATTATGAAGTATATCTTTATTCCATTTGTCAATGAATCTAAAATGGATGGGGAAGCAAATTTTTTATTTGTCGATTCTACATTTCTAACACGATAAACTAACCAATATCCTTTGAGCTTATCTACAAGTTTAATAGAAACTAAACTTTTGGTTTTAGTAAATGAGCCTATAAAAAATTCGTTCTTTATTTTTGTAGTTTCGTTTATTTGATAAAAAATTTCTTCACCAAGTTTTAGCTGGGGTTTCACTACAAGTACAGAATCATTAGAATATTTTATCTGTGCTGAAGTATCAAGCACAGAAATACAAATTGTTAGAAAAAGAATAAATTTCATAATTATTACAAAGTATGTCAAACTTTTGATAAAATTTCATGTAAAGCTATTTTCAGCCCTTGTTGTTGTGCAGAGTGGGTATATAAGCCAAGGTTACCAACAGGTATAAAAGACGCTGCTTTCGTTGCTCACTCAGTACTTTTATGAGCTCCCAACACAACCACCCGTGAGTGGCCGAAGCATTGGGTTTAGCAGAGAAGCTTTATTAGGCATTTATTGCGCTAAACTTTTACTCTAATGCACAAAAAAGCCTCCGGAAAACCGGAGGCCTTTTACTATAAACTTTTAAATTATTAATAATTTCTCAAGGTCATTTCTACCCTCCTGTTCTGTGCTTTACCTGCAGTAGTTTTGTTATCTGCTACGGGTCTGCCCTCTCCATATCCTGCAGAAGTTATACG
>JANMGS010000537.1:0-2853 GCA_031374745.1 Ferruginibacter sp.
GTTATTATGAATACCCAAGTATCTTCAACATGCTCTGCGAAGTTTGCTCTTTTGCATACACCCACTCAATCAATTTTCCACTTTTATCCCTTTCTATAATGATATGCTTAGGTGAAGGTATCAAACAATGTTTTATTCCACCATACCCACTTATTTGATCTTGATAAGCTCCTGTATGGAAAAAGCCAACATACAAAGGCTCTTTGTTGCTTTCCAGGTTGTTTTCATCTGTCGTTTTTACTTTTGGCAAAAACACTTCGTTTATATGTTCTTCCGAATCATAATAATCGTGCCCATCGCAGGTAATTCCACCAAGCACCACACGTTGGTACTCATTTTTCCATTTGTTGATAGGTAACATTAAAAACTTTTCTCCAATACCCCAAGTGTCTGGCAACGTGGTTATGAAAGATGAATCTATCATATACCATGTTTCCCTGTCGTTTTGTACTTTTTCTCCAATAACGCTGTAAATATGTGCCATGCTCTCTCCTACTGTAAAACTGCCAAATTCAGTGTAGATATTCGGCATCTGCACTTTTGCTTTTTTACAAGCATTTTTAATATTCCCTACAATTTCATTAATCATAAATTGATAATCATAATCGAAACCCAAGGAATGTTTTATGGGGAAGCCACCACCAATGTTTATAGAGTCCAACTCGGGGCATATCTTTTTTAACTGGCAATAAAGGGTTATACTTTTTTGCAGTTCACTCCAGTAATAAATGTCATCTTTTATACCTTTATTTAAAAAGATATGAAGCATTTTTAATTGAAATTTATCTTCGTATCCTTCTATTTCATCTACATAAAAACCCAATACATCTTTTGCCTTCATACCCAAACGGGAGGTATAAAATGGAAAACTAGGCTCTTCCTCAGCTGCAATACGTATACCCAACTGAAAAGGCTTGCCTGTACGGATATTCCGCTTGTACATATTTAGTTCTTCCTTGTTATCCAAAATAGGTATTACGTTCTTAAACCCATCATTTATCAATTTTGCAATACGACTGGTATAATTCTTCTGCTTGAAACCATTACAAATGATATTGATGTCTTTTGTTATCTTCCTTTTTTTGTACAACGCATTAATGATATCAATATCATAGGCATACGAAGTTTCTAAATGTATGTTGTGCTTTAAGGTTTCTTCTACTATAAAACTAAAGTGCGAGCTTTTGGTACAATAGCAATAATTGTATTCACCTTCATATTTATGTTTCTTAAAGGCATTGGCAAACATTGCTTTAGCCTTGTTTATCTGCATTCCTATTTTAGGTAAATATGATAACTTTAAGGGTGTACCATATTTATCAATCAATGCTTTGATGTCTACATCGTTGTATTGCAAATGATTTTCGTGCAGTTTAAATCCTTCTTGGGGGAAATTAAAAGTCTGCTGCACAAGGCTGTCGTACGTGTTATTCATTTATTATGTATGCTTCTTTTTATGTACAAAAATTTTGCAGTGCAAATATATTTAATAGTGGTGGTTTTATGCTATTTGCATACCATAAATAATATTAGCGCTATTTATTGTGTCGTTTAATAACTTTTACGAGTACAATGGTTAATCCTATGGCAAAGGCCAGCATTACATAAACGATGATGAGGTTGGAGTTGAAGAGTTGCATTATTTGTCGATTGTGTATTCTACGTTTACAATTTTAGTTTGATTATGCCCATCCTGGTCCAAAAACTCAATTTTTACGGGAATTGAATGTTTCCCAACAGCCTCATTAACTTTTGTTTTATAAGTTCCTTGGCCACCAATTATTTCAAGCTTTTTATTTGCAATACTTATATATGGCTTAGAGGCAGTACTATAAGCACCAACACCTGCAGAAATTTCTAATTGTTCGCCGGCTCTTAAATGAGTTGTACTTTGACCAACTAAAATACTAAATATCTCTCCTCCTAGATTACATCCCGGATTTGTATCGCTATCGATATGCCGTAAAATATTATATTCTAAGTTCTTAATATTATTTTTAATTTTAGAAACAAAAGCAATTATTGAGTTATGATTTAAATTATTCAAAAAAGATTTGTAATTATTTTGAATGAATATAGAATCTAAGGTAATGGAAGTCTTCTTTATGTCATTGAAAAAGCCATTTTGGGCATAATTGTCAACTAGAATAAAAATTTCTTTAGTTTTTTTTAATCGATTATTAGTTTCATCCCAATCTATATTCTTTAATGCCCTAATGCTATCAAGATAATTACAAATAATCTCCGTTTCTACTTTCACCATTTCGGCTTTTTCGCTATATAAAAGGGCTCTTTCTCTAAGTCTGTAATCCTCTGTTTTAGCAGCTAACTTTTGATATAAGTCTTTTGTAGCTGTATTAATTTTTGAATTGGCTTCTTCCAACTCCTCCCCCAACATCCTTATAACCATATCCTCTTTGCTTTCTTTTGCACCACAAGAGCACAAGCACACAAGAAAAAATATTGCAACAAAGGGATGTTTTATGCACATAAGTAGCAAATTTTGGAATTAGTTTATGCATTAAAGTTACCCAATCTACTCCCTACGCTCACGTTAATGAATATGTAAATTATACCTTGCATAAAAAAACCGTTCCTCTAAAAGAACGGTTTTAAAAATATTAATTTGCAAAATTATTTTACAGAAGCTACCAAAGCTTTAAAAGCTTCTGGCTCATTCATAGCAAGATCAGCCAAAACCTTACGGTTAAGGTCTATTCCTTTTTCAGAAATCTTGTGAATAAATTCGCTATAAATCATTCCTTCTGCACGTACTGCTGCGTTTATACGAGCAATCCATAAAGTGCGGTATTCTCTCTTCTTAAGTTTACGACCTACGTAGCTATACGTAAG
>JANMGS010000570.1:0-8742 GCA_031374745.1 Ferruginibacter sp.
AAGAATTTTATCTATGAAATACACAAGGTATGATTTTTAAAGGGGTAGATTAAAATGATATTTCTGTCTTTTTCTGTGAATCTGTGGCAAAATTATTGAAACAGATTCACAGAAAAGCTGTTTTGTATATGATCTCTTAACTATTACTCAACTAGATTACAGATAATATGGGTAAATTTATAGAGGTAAATTCTTTAAATGAAGAATGAATTTTTATACAGTTTATATTTAATTTTCTACAATTTTATATTCCTTGCACCTAATAGCGGATAACTATTTAAAAGTTTTAATTACAAAAAAGCTAACTCCGTGTAGAGTTAGCATTAGAAATGAAATAATTTAAAAAGACAGCAATTTACTTTTCTTGCAACGCTTTCAAATTTGCCAAGCCAGTTTCAAAATCGCCGCCTACCATTTGGTTCATAAATAAACCCATTATATTCCATGGATAACTCATATGACCAGAAATGCCCCATTTTACAAGGGTTTGGTTGGGTGCTATACTATCTGTAGTCATAAAAGATTGCGCCACATCTTTCATGGGCTTTTCAAAACGAAGTTCAAAATCCATTCGTTGTCCTTCGGTTATTTTCTTTATTTCTTGCTCGCCTTTGCCCACTTTCCTATTACCTTCCCATATGGTAGTAAAGCCTACAGTGGCATCTGTACCTGTGGAAGATTTTTTCATGGCGGGATCTAATTTTGCCCATTTGCTAAAGTTATCTTGGTTTTTTAAAAACTTGATGTAATTAAATATTTCTGTTGTTGGTTTGTTGATGGTGATGGATTTTTCTACTTTGTAATCTTTACTTACAAATAAAGCAGTAACAAGCAATAAAACTATTACCGCAGCAATAAACAATAAAATCTTTTTGATGATACGCATAATGGTAGGTTTTAGTAGGATAAATGTAGAATAATTTTTTTAATCGCTTCGGTTATTGAAGAATAAAAATATACTGCTGACGAGTTGTAGACATGCATGTTCGAGAATTATGTGTAAAGCATGGTCTGCCAACCATACACTAGCAGCACTGCATATTTACGCCACTATTAAAATTAGTAATAGGTTTCTATTTAACTAATGTTTGATTTAACGAATTAGGAAATCTAAAAAGAAGTTTTACCATTCAGAAAACGATGACTTTTTAGCTAAGGTGAACAATAGGAAAGAAGTAAAAACAGATTTTAATCTTCAGGTACTAACAATGCTATTTGTCTAAATCTCTCCAATATCATGTCTAATTCAGATTGATTTAAACGGGAAGTCTTTTTTATTACATTTATAAAACTTTTTAAATCTGGCGTGTTGCTTGAAAAATCTAATTGGCCATGTAATTTCTTTTTAAGTGGGTTTACAATAATCCAATATGGTATGAAAGCTGTATCGCCTCCATAGCTTGCTATTAGCTTGTTTGCTCCCTCATTCGCTAACCCTTTTTTTCGATCAAAAGTACTACCATGCAACTCCAGTATTACGTAGTTTTTATCAAAAAATTGAACATTGTAAGCATCTTTAAGCCCTCGTTTTAAATATTTACAAGGGCCACACCAAGTAGCCGTCAATATAATAAATACATTTTTATTTTCTTTTTTCGCTTTTGCAATTGCTTCATCAAAAAGTTCATTGGCAGGTCTTCCTTGTTGAGAAAAACTGAATATGTAAATGAGCAGAAAAAATGAAACTAATAGGGTCTTTCTCATATTTAATAAAGATAGTGGAGCACATTTACAATTTAGTTTAAATTCTTATAAAAGTGCAAGCTTTTAACGATGTGCCTGTATGTTGAAAAATGATATGCTGCTCACGAACTCCCGACATGCATGTACGGGACACGTGCGGCGGACCTGCCTGCTGGCAAGCAGGGGGAGCGATGTCCCCTGTTGGTTGTATAATCGCTTACAGCGAATACAAACAACACGGGACGGAACAGCGACTAAGGCCGAACAAATGACTCATTGAAATACCGTTGTAGAGAGCCCCAAAAAACCTACCTTTGCTGCTGCAAAAATTATGAAAACAAAAACCCTCAAAAGAGATAGAGTAAACATTATTACACTTGGCTGTAGCAAAAATATGGTAGATAGCGAAGTGCTTAGTGGGCAACTGCTTGCAAATGATATAGATACTATTCATGAAAATGAAAAATTGGACCATAATATTGTAATCATAAATACCTGTGGATTTATAGATAAGGCAAAAGAAGAAAGCATCAATACGATTTTGGACAATGTGGCGCTTAAGAAAAAGGGCAAGCTAGATAAAGTGTATGTTACGGGCTGCCTCAGCGAACGCTATAAGAATAATTTGGAGCAAGAAATACCAGAAGTAGATGCGTTTTTTGGTACAATGGAATTGCCACAAATACTGAAAAAATTTGAAGCAGATTATAAAGGAGAGTTGATAGGAGAGCGTATGCTCGCTACACCTTCGCATTATGCATACGTAAAGATAAGCGAGGGTTGTAACCGTACCTGTTCGTTTTGTGCCATACCGCTTATGCGTGGGCAGCATGTGAGCCGCACGGTAGAAAGTATTGTAGCAGAAGCCACACAATTGGTAAAGCGTGGCGTAAAAGAAATAATGCTGATAGCACAAGAATTGACTTACTATGGCTTGGATATTTACAAAAAAAGGGAATTGCCTCGTTTGCTAAATGAACTAGCGGTAATACCAGGCTTGGAGTGGATACGTTTGCATTATGCATACCCATCTAAATTTCCGATGGAGATTTTGGATGCTATGAATGCGCACGATAATATTTGTAAGTATTTGGACATGCCACTACAACATGCAGCCGATAATATGCTTAGTGCCATGAAGCGAAATATTACCCGAGTAGAAATGGAGGAACTTATAGAAGCTATACGGGCAAAGGTTCCAGGTATTTGTTTGCGTACTACTTTGATAGCAGGTTTCCCCGGCGAAACCAGGGATGATGTAGAAGAACTAAAAGCGTTTTTACAAAAAATGCGATTTGATAGAGTAGGTGTGTTTACCTACTCACACGAAGAAGATACAAGTGCACATGTATTGGATGATACTATTTCGGCAGAAGAAAAAGAGGAGCGTGCGCAAGAAATAATGGATTGCCAACAAGAAATTTCTTTAGAAAAAAATGAAGAAAAAATTGGCAAAACATTGAAAGTACTCGTAGATAGAAAAGAAAGTGGGCGCTACATTGGTCGTACAGAATTTGATAGTGTGGAGGTAGACAATGAAGTGATTATAAACAGCAAAAAAAAGTTAGTAATTGGTGATTTTGTAATGGTGAAAATTACAAAGGCCTTTGATTATGATTTGGAGGGAAGCCTCCTCTAACTCCTCCACAGGAGGAGAACTTAGTCTCTGGTACTTTATCGGTTGTTTAAGTATTGAAGTGTGGCTTCTTTGTTTTGGATAGGCGGGGAAGAGGTTATTGTTAACGGGCTAATAACCCTGATTGGACTTCAGTGGGGACCTGCCTTTGCCGGCAGGCGCTCCGTTCAAAGGTATACCATTGCTCAACATTATAGACCATGGTAGATTGAAGCGAAAAAGCCCCCTAAATCTCCGCCGGTTGGCGGAGGACTTTAGTCTCAGATACTTTGAGGAAACTTTAAAGTATTGTAGTGTGGCTCCTCTCCTTTGGAGAGACGGGGGTGGGGTTTTAATTTGGTTAAAAAAATATTTTTCTTTGTGTAACTTTTATACTTAGAGTCTTAGTGGTTCAAACAAAATAAACATGTGGTTCACTGCTCATAAAATTTCTTACCGCCAAACAAATGCATTTTCCAAATTGGTTTTGGATTATATAGATGCTGTGCCTGCATTGGATGATTTTTACAATTACAAGCCCAATATAGAAGGCATTAAAAAAGCCGTAGCAGATAGAAAAAGTTTTCCGGTAAACAGGAAATTGTTGGTAGATACTTTGAGCAATCAATATGCTACTTTACAAATATCTGATAAGTTGAAAGCGAATATAGCATTGCTTTCCAGCGAAAATACTTTTACCGTTTGTACCGCACACCAACCCAATATTTTTACGGGCCACTTGTACTTTATCTACAAAATATTGCATGCCATAAAACTTTGCGATGAACTTAAGACAGCCATACCCGAAAATGATTTTGTGCCGGTGTATTACATGGGTAGCGAAGATGCAGACTTAGATGAATTGGGCGAAGTTCATATAAAAGGGTATCAATACAAATGGCAAACAGCCCAAAAAGGAGCCGTAGGTAGAATGGTTATTGACAAGGATTTTGTAAAAATAATAGATGGCATTGCAGGACAATTGGCGGTAGAAAAAAACGGTACTGCAATTGTAGATACTGTTCGAAATACTTATAAAGAGGGATTAACGATAGAGCAAGCAACATTTCATTTTGTGCATCATTTGTTTAATGAGTATGGTTTGGTTGTACTATTACCTGATGATAAAAATTTAAAAGCTGCTTTTGCTCCCATTATTTCAAAAGAACTAGAAGAACAGTTTTCTGAAAAAGCAGTAGCCCAAACCGTGGCTGCTTTTCCAAAAGAGTACAAAGTACAAGCAAGTGGCAGGGCTATTAATTTGTTTTACCTTAAAGATAATATTAGGGAAAGAATAGAAGCTACAAAAAATGGTTTTGTAATTGCCAATACTGAAATAAAATTTGCCAAAGAAAATCTGTTTTTAGAACTGCATCACAACCCAGAACGGTTTAGCCCCAATGTAATTTTACGCCCCGTTTTTCAAGAAATGATTTTACCAAATGTAGCTTTTATTGGCGGCGGTGGGGAAATAGCTTATTGGCTTGAATTAAAAAATGTTTTTGAAGCTGCTGGGGCATTTTTTCCGCCATTGGTATTGCGTAATTCATTTACGATAATGAATAAAAAAGTAGCAGATAAAATGCAAAGCTTGGGTTTGCAATATGAGGATACTTTTAAACCCGAAAGACAATTGATAGCCGAAATAGTGAAGAAAGAAACACAACTTGCAATAGATTTAAAAACAGAGAAAGAAGCATTTAAAGCCTTATATGAAAAAGTAAAAACAGCGGCTGGTAATATTGATAGTACACTAAATTGTCATGTACATGCCCTGCGAACACAAGCTTTGAATAAATTGGAGATTTTGGAAAAGAAAATGCTGAAAGCGGAAACTAAAAAATTTGAAGCGCAGCAAAGGCAAATAAAAAAATTAAAAACAGCTCTATACCCAAACAATAATTTGCAGGAACGGGTGGATAATGTGTTGGAGTATGTGAGTGCGTTTGGTAATGAATTTATGGATATGTTGTATAAAAATTCGGAGGGAGTGGGGAATGAGTTTACAATATTAACGGAAGAAAGTTGAACCACTAAGAAGCTAAAAATAAAAGATGCACAAAGTTTTTTACAATTAATATTAAAATCCTTTCCGCCCTTGCTCCTTTGAGAGCTTTGCGTGAAACAAATATATATGCCAAGAATACTCGCAATTGATTATGGAAAAAAACGCACTGGCATAGCCGTTACAGATCCTATGCAAATAATTGCAACTGGGCTTACTACTATAGATTCGCACGAGCTTATTCCTTTTCTTAAAAACTATTTTGAAAAAGAAACTGTAGAACTTATTATTATAGGGATGCCATTGAATTTAGATGAAACCGATACCCACGGTACAGCGCCTGCAAAAAAAGCAATAGAAAGAATACAAAAAGCTTTCCCCAAAATGCCCGTAAAAACGGTGGACGAACGCTTTACTTCTAAAATGGCAAAAACGGCTATGATAGAAATGGGTATGAAGAAAAAGGATAGGCAAGTAAAAGGCAATGTAGATGTGATAGCTGCTACGATTATGTTGCAGGAGTATATGGCGGAAATTTAAATTTTCCGATTAGCCGTTCCTTTTATATAAAAAAGTTGAGTTTTAATATATTTCAGCTTTATTTTTCCTTTAAAAAGTTAATTTTGCAAACGATTAATAAAATCGGCAAAACCTAAATAGATAATTTTAAATTTTAAATCAACAATGATCCTTCCTATAGTAGCATACGGTTCACCCATTCTTAGAAAAGTGGCAGAAGAAATAACGGCAGATTATGAAGGGTTGGACAAGTTACTTTCCGATATGTGGGAAACCATGTACAACAGCAATGGTGTTGGTTTAGCTGCCCCACAAATCAATAAAGCCATTCGTGTTTTCACTATGGACAGTGAGCAGATATTTACCAACGACGAGGATGGTGATACCAATGGGTATACAGATGCCCCAGGTTTTAAAGCAACATTTATAAATCCAAAAATTGTAGCATTGGCTGGTGAGCCTTGGAGTTACAATGAGGGCTGTTTAAGTATTCCACGGGTAAGGGAAGACATTATACGACAAGAATCTGTTACTTTGTCTTTTGTAGATGAAAATTTTATACCACAAATAAGAACTTTCACAGGCATAACCGCTCGAGTAGTTTTGCATGAATATGACCACCTAGAAGGCAAGCTATTTATAGATTATCTTAAACCGCTTAAGCGTACGCTCCTCAAACGTAAGCTAGACGATATTAGTAAGGGGAAAATAAAAGTAGATTATAGAATGGTATTCCCTAAATAACATTGTTCCCATTAAATATTATAGTATTTTCCTTTATTTTGGGAATATAGCGCTCAATCTATACCTATATTACAATTAGTTAATTTAATTATTTACAAACCACCAGTGTAATATACCATTAACTAACCAACGCATACCACTTACTAAAAATAGATCAACTTTTCTCTATTGTTTAATAGTTTTGACATTAGATAGCTGTTATATAATAGAATAAATCTTATTATATTATTTAGTTTAATATCCCCTAAATGTGGTATATGTAGAAAAAATACAAAGCCTAATTTTGTCTATATATAAAATGTTATTGGATAGCTAATTCAAATAACAATTAATCTATTTGTTTTAAGTAATAATATTTTATCACTATTACATAACATTATTTTTTTACGTATATTGTTTATTTTTGTAGTATAATGCCAGATTTAAGGTATCATATTTTAACAAGAATAAGTATAATTTCAATGATGTAGAATGGATTTATCATTTTTATACGAAATGAAACGGTAAAAATTAAAAAATAATCCCGCAACAAAGCTTTTATCTAGTAGCTAAAGGTAAAAGCAATTTTGTAGGAAGGCTTGCTGAATAATCATGCCATATGAAAACGTTATCTATTCATTATTAAAAACAAACTCATGAAAAAACAAATTACACTTGTACTAGTGGGAATTGCTTTGTTATTTGGTATTCGCGGCCAATGCCAAAGCGTCGTCCCATTTGTATTTAATGCATCGGGAGGCACTTACGACAATGCATCCTCCTACAATCGTTACGAATGGAGTTTTGGCGAGCTAATGCTCACCGATACTTACACAAATGCTGGGGCGAACCTGATTTTGACAAATGGCGTGCTTCAACCCTATACTGACAATGTAGTAGAAGGTGCAGAAATATTGTTATTTGGAGTAAACGATTGGAAAATTTTCCCCAACCTAACGACTGGCGCATTTGAACTTGATTTCTTCATAAATATTCCTGGCCTCATGGATCTGCAATTGACAGATATGCAAGGAAAAATAATAAACAAAAGAAGTTTTAGTTACAACTGTTGCAATAGAATACAGCGATATGATATATCTAACTTGGCCAATGGAACCTATTTCATAAATGCAAGATTCTGGCCAGAAAGAACACTCAGTTTACCTCGAAATCAGGCCACATTGAGACAAGGTACTTTTAAAGTCGTAAAAATTAAATAAGATAAAGAATAATTGTAAAGTTCAAAAAACTTTCAATCCTTCATTTTCAAAATCTAAAAATCAAACAATGAAAAAAATATTATTACAATTATTGGTAGCCATACTCTTTGTATCGGCTGCAAGTGCACAAGCACCCGGCATCTTTAACTACCAAGGGGTAGCCAGAAATGCAGTTGGCAATGCCTTATCAAATAAAAACATCACTTTAAAAGTATCAGTAAGAGACGGTAGTGCACTTGGTCCCGTTGTTTATTCTGAAACAAGATCTTTGACAACCAATCCGTTTGGACTATTTAATGTACAAATAGGAAGCCCTGGTGCGAGTGCTGTTACCGGTACAGTTGCTGGAGTAAACTGGGCATTGGGTACAAAATTTTTGCAAGTAGAAATTGATCCCAATGCAGGTAATGCTTTTGTAACGTTGGGTACTACTCAACTTGCCAGCGTACCTTTTGCACTCAATGCGGCTGGTGCGCAACCTATAGGACCAGCAGGTGGAGATTTGCTAGGAAGTACATATCCAGATCCTGTTATTGCCCCGCTTGTTGTAACTACAGGTAAAATTGCAAATGTAGCGGTAACAACAGCAAAAATTGCAGATGCAGCGGTAACAACACCAAAAATTGCAGATGCTGCAGTTACAACACCAAAAATTGCAGATGCTGCAGTTACAACACCAAAGATTGCAGATGCAGCGGTAACTACACCAAAAATTGCAGATGCAGCGGTAACTACACCAAAAATTGCAGATGCAGCTGTGACAACACCAAAGATTGCAGATGCTGCAGTTACAACACCAAAATTGGCTGATGGAGCAGTAACAACTATAAAAATTGCTGATGGAGCGGTAACCTCTCAAAAAATAACGGTTCCTTTCGTAAAAGTACAAGCAGATGCAGGTGCATTAATTGATATGACCAATAGTGGCGCAGGCTCTGGTGTTTCTGGCACCAATACTGGTACAGGCTTTGGAGGTT
>JANMGS010000578.1:0-2956 GCA_031374745.1 Ferruginibacter sp.
TTGCTTACGGTAGATATGATGTTAAAGCGTGCAATGAAAGGAAAGCTTGATTTGATGGGCCCAGCAATGGCAGTGAGCAAAGAGTTGATGAGTATTCCTGATTTTGGTAACGAAGATGAAACGCCATTTGCTACAGAGAAAAAAGCGGTAGTGCAAATGAAGAAAGCGATATTGATGGTAGCAGGTGCAGCAGTGCAAAAACTGATGATGGGCTTGGGCGATGAGCAAGAAATTTTAATGAACATTGCAGATATGACCATTGCTACTTTTAATGCAGAGAGTGCATTGCTACGATTGATAAAAATGACAGACAAGCAAGGGGAAGCGGCAGTGAGCATTCAAAAAGATATGACCCATGTTTATTTGAATGATGCAGTAGATGCTGTGAACAAAGCTGGTAAAGAAGCCATCAATGCTTTTGCAGATGGCGATGAGCAGCGCATGATGTTGCTTGGCTTGAAGCGCTTTACCAAAATGGCACCGTTTAACAGCAAAGAAGCCAGAAGGCGCATTGCTGCTAAGTTGTGTGCAGATGGAAAGTATGGGTATTGATCTTTAAACCACAAAGACACAAAAAAAATAAAGAATCACAAAGAATAAAAGAGAGGCTAACTCAATATAATGAGTTAGCCTCTCTTCATTTACTGCATGCTTAAGCGGTTCAGAAATTTAGTTAAGAAAATAATTTATAAGTAATAAAGCTTAATAAGTACGCCAAACCCGTCATGTAAATAAATTGGATGATAGGCCATTTCCATGTTTTGGTTTCCCGCTTTACGATTACCAACGTACTCATGCATTGCATGGCAATTACATAAAAAACAAGCAGCGATAATCCTGTAGCCAAATCATATACTTTTGTTCCATCTGCTCTTTTTGCAGCGGCCATTTTTTGGCGAAGGGTATTGCTGTTTTCATCTGCATCTTCCCCCACAGAATATAGCGTGGCCATGGTGCCTACAAAAACCTCCCTTGCAGCAAAAGAGGTAATGAGCGCAATACCGATTTTCCAATCATAGCCAAGTGGGCGAATGCTTGGTTCTATAAAACTACCTAAAATACCTGCGTAAGAATTTTGTAATAAATTGGTTTTTCTTTCTTTTTCTATTTGATTTTGTGCTGCTATATTTTTAATAATTAGGCTATCGTATTGGCCAATCAAAATAGTATCATTAAGGCCTATTATTGATAATTTGCTGGCAGTTAATTTTTTATTTTCATCCGTTTTTATTTTTATAAAAGCATCGTATTTTGTTGTTACTGCTTTCATTTTTTCTGTAGGGCCAAAAGTACTGAGCGCCCACAATAGTAAACTAATTACCATGATAATTTTTCCTGCATCAAATACAAATATTTTTGCTTTCTCTATCATGGTCACCAAAATATTTTTCCAACGAGGACTTCGATATGTGGGTAATTCTAAAATAAAAAAACTACGCTCGGTACTTTTAATAAACCATTTCATAACCCATGCCACAATTAAAGCCAATACAGTGCCTAGCAAGTACAACAACATCATAACCAAACCTTGCAAACTTAAAAAGCCAAGGTATAATTTAGAAGGAATAACCAGTGCAATTAGGATAGTGTACACAGGTAAACGAGCGCTACAACTCATGAGAGGAGTAATCATGATGGTGAGCAAACGCTCTTTCTTGTTTTCTATATTTCTAGCACTCATAATGGCTGGCACTGCACAAGCGTATCCACTTATCATGGGCATTACACTCTTTCCATTCAAGCCTACTTTTCGCATAAGCTTATCGGTAAGAAAACTTATGCGGGCCATGTAACCAGTGTCTTCCAATAAAGTTATAAGCCCAAATAGAATCATAATCTGCGGTATGAAAACCATGATACCACTAAGCCCTGCAACGATTCCATTAATAAATACGTCTGCAAATAGGCCATGAGGCAAAATACCAGAAAGCCAACCTGCCAGTTTTCCAAAAGTCCATTCTATACCATCCATAGGAAACTGAGCCAACCAAAAAACAGATTGAAATAGTATAAATAGAACAGCAATTAGAATTAAGTAACCCCATGTTCTATGTAATAAAATATTGTCTATTTTTTCTGTTTGCAACGATTTCTTTAAAGGGTCTTTTTCCACAACAGTTTGTTGCATGATCTGTTTTATCCTGCTATACCGTTGCATAATTTCTTCTGCCTGTGTTTTAGTAGCATTAAAATTATTTATGGCTTTTATTTTGTCTATATTTTTACTTAACGAAGCGTCAAAAGAAAAGTGTTCACTGTTTATGAGATAGTGTAAAACTTTGTAGTCGCTGGCATTGGGTAATATTTTTTTAGCATCTACAATAACCGGCGTGTTTAGTATGGTTCCATCTATGAAATTTCTTTCAGCTAAAGGTTGTTTATTTTCTATCGTTTGTTCTATTGCTTTTTTTAATTCTGGTATTCCTTTGTTTTTTCGTGGGTTTATAGTCACTATGGGCACGCCTAGTTCTCGCTCCATGCCAGCAATGTCTATTTGTGTGCCTTTTTGTTTGGCCAAGTCCATCATGCTTAGGGCAATAACAATAGGAATCTTTAAGTCTATAATCTGAGAGCAAAAAAGCAAATTGCGTTTAAGGCTGCTGGCATCTGCTACAATTACAATCAATTCGGGTATTATGGAGCTGTCTTCACCCATTAAAACATTGTATGCAACCCATTCATCTGCCCTTTTTGGGTAAAGGCTGTAAGTGCCAGGCAAATCGATGATGGTAGCATCAATGGTTTTGGAAATTGTACAATTGCCGGTTTTTTTATCTACTGTTACTCCAGGGAAATTACCTACTTGTTGGTTTAACCCCGTAAGTGTGTTAAACAAAGAAGTTTTACCGCTGTTGGGGTTCCCTACAAGTGCTATATTTATTTTATTACTCAATAGATATTATTAAATGCATTGCAAAAGTAAGGTTTAGATTTTTGTACAGGTTACGATTTAGAG
>JANMGS010000613.1:0-6256 GCA_031374745.1 Ferruginibacter sp.
CTATCAGTTTCTCAAAAATTGGTTTAAAATCTTCCATACTCATTTGTTCATACAATAAATGTGGATTTATTTGCGGGTGCATAAAAAGATCGTAAACAAATTCCAAATCATTTATAGTAGCTTTTTGCGTCATACTGCAAAAATAATAATTTAGAAACTTTCTATTTATTAGGCTCTGTTCCCCAAATGTAAATAAGACAGGCTAACGTAGGTAATTAAATCTTTATTAAAAGGATAATCGTATTTTTATTGAACAAATATGTTATAATGCCATTAATTTCGAAGTATTTTTTTTCTGCAATCTTGAAAGTAAGTACTTATTGTTTCTTCTATTTTGTTGCATTTGGGTGTAGCAAAAAAATCGAGGTTACTGTTGGCTCTAATGCTAATGTGGTTATACCAATTTCTGGAAACCAAAAGCGATTGCTCGCATTGGGAGATAGTTATACCATTGGACAAAGTGTATCAGCAACTGATAGATTTCCAAATCAAACAATAAATGCACTTGCTGCTCTAGGTGTGCGTTTACAATTCCCTGCTGATATAATAGCCCAAACAGGCTGGACTACACACAACTTGCTTAATGGAATCGTTTCAGCAAATCCACAGCCTGTTGGTCCCTACGATCTGGTTACACTACTAATTGGAGTTAACAACCAATACCAACAAGGAGATACAGCAATATATAGGATAGAATTTACCCAATGTTTACAAAAAGCAATTGAATTTGCAGGCAATAAAAAGCAGCATGTTTTTGTACTGAGTATACCTGACTATGGAGCAACGCCCTTTGGTGCAGGTAATGCAGCCCAGATTGGGTTAGAAATAGACAGGTTTAATGCAATTAATAAGCAAGTGTGTTTACAAATGAATATTAGCTATACAGATATTACTACTTCTACACGGATGGCTAGTTCCAATCCAAGTTTGGTTGCAGCAGATGGGCTACATCCATCAGCAATTGAGTATGCAAAATGGGCTACACTTTTAAAAGATAAAATGCTTCCCTTTGTTCAATAACAGCAAATGTTTACATATTAAAAAGCCGCTAAAAATTAGCGGCTTTATAATTTCTAAAGGATATATTTAGATAACTGTTCCTTTAAAAGTTAAAACTTTAGCTTCTTCATTTTGTATGGTAACCGTTACATTTTTAGCAAATGCACCCATTGTAGCTGCATTGTATGTAGCCGTTATTTTCGAGGTTTTACCAGCTGCTATCGGTGTTTTTGGATAATCAGCAACTGTGCAACCACAAGATGCTTTTGCACTGGCTACAATTACTTCTACATCACTCGTGTTCGTAAATTCAAATTCGATGGTTACAGGTTTGCCTACAGGTATATTTCCAAGGTCTACAGATTCTGTTTTCCATTTTACAGAAGAAAGAAACGTAGGAGATTTTTGGAAAGTTGGGAGCGTGTTTGCACATTCCAACGTTTTAAATGACATAAATGATAATCCAGTGATAAAAAGTGTAATTAATTTTAAAAATTTCATAATAGTTGTTTTAAGGTTTTAAAAATGATCGTTTAAACTTGCAAGTAATGAACAGTGTAAAAGTAGCATAGCTAGTAATTATTTGCTGTTAATGACTTTCAAACCATTGTTAACGATTGCCGAATATTTGTTAATGAAAATTAAATGGACTGATTATTAATATTTTTAAGGTAAAATTGCATAACAACTAATTGCTGTTTACAATAAGCTGCATCATTTATAGATGAGTGTTATTAAGAGGCGATGTATTACGCTGCACTTTAGTTATGGGTAAAATTTGTTTGATAAAAATGGCTTAAGTGGATATTATTGCTGTTGTGGCTGAAGGTTTTTTTGAAAGATTTTTTTAAAAACCAATGTTAGAGGCAATACATGTAGAAATTTTCTTAGCTTAACTAAATTGATTTGTAAATTATGTTGAAACAAAACGCCTTACCGCATCACCAATAAAAAAAATGAGGATAAACAAATTAAATATTGCGCTGTTGCTTGGTTTCATTGTTATAGTTGGTATAATGATACTTCAGTTTTTTTTGTTAAGGCAGGCTGTGCAATATGAAGAAAAAAAGTTTGCACAAAAAGTGCATGTAGCCCTATTGGAAGTAGCAAGTAAATTAAATGTAGATGGCAAAACAGCCGTACCACAAACCAATCCTATAGAAAAACTAAGCAAGGATTATTATATTGTAAACGTAAATAGCAAATTTGAAATTGCTTCGCTGGATTATTATTTGAAAAATGAGTTTGAAAAGTTTGACCTCGTTACAGATTTCGAATATGGGTATTATGATTGTACAAAGGAGTGCATGAAGTATGGAGATTATGTAGCAATCGAAAAAAGTAGGCAGCCAAAAAAGATCGAATTTAAACTGGCTAAAAATAATATGGCTTATTATTTTGTGGTTCATTTTCCACATTTCAACAAATATATTTATAAGGAACTCAATATTTGGATAATTTTTTCGCTTGTCATGCTGGTGGTTCTGGTGTTATATGGCTACTCTGCTTTTACCATTTTGCAACAAAAAAAATACACCGAGTTGCAAAAAGATTTTATCAATAACATGACGCACGAGTTTAAAACGCCCATTTCATCTATCTTAATTGCGTCAAATTTTTTAGAGAATCAAGAACCTGTTTTGCAAGATGAGAAATTGAAGAAATATACGGAGCTTATTACACAACAAGCTTTTAAATTGAATAGCCATGTAGAAAAGATATTAAGCTTAGCTAAAACAGATAATAAATCATTGTTATTGCAAAAGACCAATTTCAATCTGGCAATTGTAGTTGGGGCCGTAAAAGAAAATATTTTGCTGAAATATCCCTCTGCCCAAATTGTAGCAAACATACCCCAAGCTTATTTTATAGATGCTGATGAATTTCATTTTTCTAATCTGGTTTATAATTTACTTGATAATGCTGTAAAGTATGCTGTAGCAGATCCCATAATCGAAATAAATGCGAAAGCAGTAAGTAAGCATATACAGTTATGTTTTGTAGATAATGGAATGGGTATACCAGCCAAAGATTTGCAAAATGTATTTGAAAAGTTTTACCGGGTGCAGCATTCCAAAAGCAACGAAGTAAATGGATTTGGACTCGGACTTTTTTATGTACAAAAAATATGTAAAGAACATAGGTGGACAATAACTTTAAATAGTATAGAAAAAAAAGGAACAGAAGTAATTATTTTAATACCTACTCATGACTAAACAATACAAAATATTATATGTAGAAGATGATGAAACCCTTGCTTATCTTACAAAAGATAGCTTGGAAATGAACCACTATGAAGTAGTACATTTTGATAATGGAGAGGATGCTATAGCTGATTTTACAAAACAATCATATGATATCTGTATTTTGGATATCATGGTGCCCAAAATGGATGGGTTTGAAATAGCTAGAGCCATTCGGGAACAAAACAATGAAATACCCATCATTTTTCTCTCTGCAAAAACCCTCAAAGAAGATAGAATTAAAGGATTAAAAATAGGGGCAGATGATTACCTGATAAAGCCTTTTAGTATAGAAGAATTGATGCTCAAATTGGAGATATTTTTACAAAGAAATAAAAAGAATAGTACGCAAAATAAATTATACCAAGTAGGGAAATATATATTTGATGCCATCAATTATGAAGTATCATTGGGCAATGAACAAACAACACTTACCATGCGTGAGGCAGACTTATTGAAGCTATTTATACAGCATCCAAACAAGGTTTTGAGACGAGAAGAAATTTTGAAATCTTTGTGGGGTACAGACGATTATTTTATGGGAAGAAGTTTAGATGTTTTTATATCTAGGCTAAGAAAAATATTATCTAAAGACGCTGGTATCGTTATTGAAAATTTACATGGCATTGGCTTTAGGTTTAGTATTAGATAAAAAGCTAAAAAAGGAGTTAGGGCTTAATGGTTTTTTTAAATAATAACATTTGTCCTATAACGTTTTTCTTTTTATTATTTAGTTGTAAGGGTTTAATCATGTGAAATTCTGTAAAGCGGGGTATGTAATCGTAATTGATGATATTGCCTGCTGCATCTTTTGGCTTTTGGTTTTCATATACCACTTGCTTTTCGTTCCAGTCGTACATGCGTATTTCATAAAGTTTCGAAGATTTATCGGCAATGAATATTACCCTATACCAAGTGCCCTTTTTTAATGATAGTATGATAGGTTTTTCATACTGGCTTTTCATTGCTACAGTAGCTTGTCTTACTATTTCAAACCCTTGTTCCAAAAATAGATTGATTAAACTATCAGCTTGCCTATCCATAGTTTCTTCATTCTTTGTATCAGCGTTAACCATTGGCTGTGCATTTCCTTCAAAATTAATAAGCATAATAAAACCCATTACCAAAACCAGGGGGAACTTAAGTGTCATAAAGGGGTATTTAACTTTTTGTAATATAGCATACTTTTATGATTCGTAATGATTGTGTAGTAATAATTAATACCCCTAAGTGCTCTTATTGGAACTTATAAGGAATACATATTTACTTTTCATTCAACAATATGCAGCCTATCTTTTTCATTTAGTCAGTTTAATAAGCCTATATGTTTTATAATTATTTAATGAAATGTTCTTTAGTAAAAAGTAGGAAAATAGCATTAGATTTTTTTATTGAAGTGCACTTATTTGCTAATTACTTGCAGTAAGTAACGATATAATAACTTCTCTATTACTATTTTCGGTAGTTAGAAATGCAATCCTTACTGCTTCAAAATGCGTACTTAACATGTAAATAAGCAATAAAATTTATACAAAATAAACTTACATGAGTACTATCATTGACCAACAAATAGAAGAGGGGTTTATTAGGCAACATAAAGTTACCTCAAAAACAATGTTGTTTACAGATGTCGATATAGATAGGGTTATAGAAATGGCTTGGGAAGATAGAACACCCTTTGATGCTATTGAATTTCAATTTGGACTTAAAGAAGCCGATGTAAAAGAGTTGATGAAAAAAAATCTCAAACTAGGTAGTTATAAACTTTGGCGTAAGCGGGTCCACAATTGCAACACCAAACATGTTGCAAAACGGAGCGTAGACATTACAAGATTTAAATGTAGTTTACAAAGGGCAATTACACACAATAAAATATCTAAAAGATAGGATTACTCCTGTAAAATTCTGTAAAAAATATATTGCAAAAAGCTTCCATAAATATTGTTTGGTTTAAGAGAGACCTCCGTTTTACAGACCACGAGCCATTATATTTTGCCTGTAAACAAAATCTCCCAATCTTATTAGTGTATTTTTTTGAGCCTTCTGTTATGGCTTCTCCTGATAGCGATGTACGGCATTGGCGTTTTGTGTATGAATCTTTGCAAGAAATGCAGTTGAAATTGCAAGATAAAAATGCAGCAATTCATATATTTCACGAAGAAGTAAAAACAGTTTTTACAGCGCTCGTAAAAGAATATGACATAAAAACAATTTTCTCCCATCAAGAAACAGGTAATGCCATTACTTACAAAAGAGATACTGATATGCAATCATTTTGTAAGTCTAATCACATAGATTGGCAAGAGTTTCAATTGAATGGTGTAATTCGTGCATTGAAAAATAGACATAATTGGCAAGAGCGATGGAAACATAAAATGAGTGAGCCAGTGAAAATGATGGATGAACAGTTTCGTAATTTTGCAAAATTAGATATTGGATTATACGAACAACTAAAGGGTAAACCATTAGCAGCGGAGATTACAACAAGAAATACAAACTTTCAACAAGGCGGAGAATACTGGGCTTGGCGCTATTTAGATAGTTTTTTGAAGGAACGTCACATTAACTACAGCAAGCATATAAGTAAGCCAAGTTTAAGTAGAAAGAGTTGTGCTCGCATATCTCCCTATTTGTCCTACGGTAACATAAGTATGCGGTTGGTATACCAATACACAATGCAGCAATATGAAAAGTCATCCAACAAAAGAGCCTTGTCTAATTTTATTTCACGTTTGCATTGGCATTGTCATTTTATGCAAAAATTTGAAACTGAATGTGGCATGGAGTTTAGCAATGTAAATAGTGCTTACGATCAACTAATAAAACCTACAAATGTATTGTACATTAAAGCTTGGCAAGAAGGTAAAACTGGTGTGCCTCTCGTAGATGCTTGTATGAGGTGTTTGGTATCTACTGGTTATATTAATTTTAGAATGAGAGCAATGCTGGTTTCATTTTTTGTTTTTAATCTTTGGCAGGATTGGCGTAATCTGCATTTTTTAGCAAGGCAGTTT
>JANMGS010000631.1:0-2138 GCA_031374745.1 Ferruginibacter sp.
CTATACTGATTCTTCCAATTTTTTGCAATCTGAAAGTGATTTTATCAATAAAAGTTTTAAGAAAACAATCCGTTGGAACACAGATTATGATTTCAACAAAAGCAACAGCGTAAACCTCTCGGTGAATTACAATACAAATAAGGGAAACAATAATTCCTTGAGTGAGTTTACCAATATCAACAAAGACTTATTGGCATATAAAATAAATGATCGGTCTATCGTTTCTGATATAGACAACCATACCGTAAATGTTACTGCCAGTTATTTATGGAAAGATAAAAAGAAGACGGGGGTATTTAAAATTATCAATGGATTTGTCTATGTAAATAATACAAATAAAAGAAACTTTTTTCAAGAGTTTTTTGGTTTAGGTAAAGTACCGCTCGGTATAGATTCTACTCAGTTTCAAACCAATTTTGTTAATGGAAAAAATTATTCTTTGCGAGTAAATTATGATAAATCTTTTGACAGTGGCAAGTATTTTTTCAGCACGGGTTTAAATTATTTGCACAACAATAGTTACAATGATTTAGATGCTCAATTTTTAAAAAAGCCTGAAAATATCATGCTCCCGCAAAAAGGGTTTGACAATGAGTTTTATTTTATACAAAAGATATTACAAGCAAGGGTAGCGTTAAAGTATAGAATTAAAACAGATTTATATGTAACTGCGGGTATGCAAATAGAAAATACTGGACAAGGTTTTGATCATTTATCGCTTAATAATACCTATAATAAGAAATATTTTAGTTATTTACCTTTTGCTTTGATTACAAAAAAATGGGCAAATGATTTTACTTTTTCTTTGAGTTATAAGAAGAGTATACAACGCCCTGGAATAAACGAAACAAACCCTGCAGTGGATATTGGAGATCCTTACAATACTCGCTTTGGAAATCCTTATTTATTGCCTTTTTATGCGCATAATTTTGATGCTGCTGTAGGGAAAAACTATAAGAAATTTAATTACAATGCCAGCATTGGGTACAACGCTTTACTCAATTTGTACGTGCCTATCCGTACACTACAAACCGATGGCAAAACTTTTATTACCTATGAAAATATTAGCAATCGGAAAGAATATGAGGCAAGTTTTTGGGGAGCTTATACAATAGCTAAAAATTCGAAAATTAGTGCAAGTTTAGGCTATAATTATAATGTGTACAGCGGTTTTGATAAAGCTGTATTGCGTTACAGAGATGGTGGCAGTTTTACCTCCAATATCAATGGAAGCTATAATCCCAAAGATATAATGCAATGGGGGTTGGGTGTAACGTATAACCGATTTGCAAATCCGCAAGGTTCAGTTAGAAGTAACGTGAGCATGAATTTTAATGTGCAAAGAAAGTTATTTAAGAAAATGATTATCGTTACGTTAAGCGCAGTAGATCCCTTTACATCCCAGCGTAATAATACAGAGACTATTGGAAGTAATTTTATTTTGCAAAATTATAGTTTCACTAAAACCAGAAACATAAAATTAAATGTAGCTTACAATTTTATGAAGAAGAAGAAATTGAAGAAAAAAGGGAAGTGATTTTTTTTTTGGCAATGAGTGAGTATTATAATCACCTCAAAGACACAAGGGTTCAAGATTGGTATTCTTTATCTTTTGTCTAGTTTACACGTTTAATGAATACTGCTAATCATCTATACAAATCTACAGGAGCATAATATCTTGTGGCCTAATGTCCTTGTGGTGTAATTCTTCTATTCAGCCTTCTGGTAATGCTGTAAAAATCTCGTCTACAAATGGTTTGCTTCCTTGCACCAGGTTTAACGTATTAAAATTAATGAGAAATGCTTTTGGTTTTTGGCTTAGCTTAAGGTAGGCAATGATTTGTGCATGGTGCACAGGAAGAAGATTTTCAACAGATTTAACTTCAACGATAATTAAATCATTTACTAAAATATCTAATCGCATCGGGTCTTTAATTTGAATCCCCTTATAAATAATGGGAACTTCTAATTGTTCTTTTACTAAAAAATTATTAAGCCTTAGCTCTTGTACCAAACACGATTGATAAATACTTTTTAATAAGCCTGGTCCAAGATATTTGTGTACTTCAATAGCACATGACATTACATCATAAGAAACTTTTTGAACATGTTTTTTTGTAATCACAGAAGATAATTTG
>JANMGS010000638.1:0-2903 GCA_031374745.1 Ferruginibacter sp.
CCTGCAGCATTTTCATCAGAAGAAAAATCATTTTCACTGTTATTGGAAAGTGTAGCCGATAACTTATTGGAACGATTCACAACAAAAGCGCCTGTTGTATTTTTTCTAAAAGTTGAAAAAATATCCAGCAATTCATCTATCTCCTGGTGATCTTTATCTATATTCAACAACAACCCAATTTCGGGATGGTATTTTACAATGGAGCCATCACTTTCATCTGCTTCTATCAGCAGCCAATCTCCTTTTCCTACTTTGGCATTTCCTATTTTTCCCTGTTTTATTATGCTTACCAAGCCAGCTCCACTAATGATGCCAGGCCCATAACCAGCCGTTTCTAATATTTGGAACAACATACCGCCCGTTGTACTTTTGCCGGAGGTACCTCCTACAGCTATCGTTCTTTTACTTGCAGCAATAAGGGCGAGCAAATCGCTCCTCTTTATAATAGGAATACCCAGTTCTTCTGCCTTCTGCACTTCGGGCACGGTATCTTCTATAGCAGTAGAAACAATAATCAAATCCACAGTAGCAGATATTCCTTCTCCATTTTGCGGGAAACACTGTATTCCCTCCGCTTCTAATTTTTCTTTGGTTTCATTGTATTCATCTGCAACAAAATAGCGATCGCTCCCACTCACCTGCTTACCTGTGCCCACTAGAAACTGGGCAAGCGCACTCATACCTACACCCGCTACACCAATAAAAAAGAAATGATTAATATTAGCCAATGATTTTATTTGTTCCAATTTTTTTAATCCTTTATTGAAATGCTAATTTACATGTATATTGAGTGATGATAGTGGTAATTGTAAAATGTTTTTTAACAAATTCAAAAAAACTTTTGATTATCCTTTTGCGTTTATAGTTTAAATTTATAACATAATGAAAATCTTAGTAACTACTCTTCTAGCAATCACACTTTTTACTTCTTGCGGCTATACACAAAATAAGGGTCTCAAAATACCTACGGCCACATCTACCAAACCTATGCCAGGCGAGGCTGTTGCCACATTTGCCGAGGGGTGTTTTTGGCATGCCGAAATCATTTTTCAAAGCTTGGCAGGCGTTAGAGATGCAGTATCTGGTTATGCGGGTGGCACTACCACAAACCCAACTTACGAGAGCGTTTCATCTGGTAAAACAGGGCATACAGAAACGGTAAATGTATATTATGATCCTACTAAAATATCATATGCCAGCTTGGTGGCAGCTTTATTTGCTAGTATGGATCCTACACAATTAAACAGGCAAGGAAATGATGCGGGTACAGAATATCGTTCTGTTGCGTTTTACAGAAACGAGACCGAAAAAAACATCATCCTTGCCGAAATAAAAAGGATAAACGACTCTAAAAAATACAAATCCAAAGTTGTAACGGAAGTAGTACCTTTTACAAAATTTTACCCTGCCGAGGATTATCACCAAGAATATGTATTTCACAATCCCACACAAGGATATGTGCAAGGCGTTTCTATACCAGAGTATTTGGAGTTTAGGAAAAATTTTAAGGGGCCGTTTAAAAACTAGTCGGTTTTTCACAAATAAATATTTCACATTTAGAGACATAGAATAAAAAAGTATAAAAGTATACTTTTTATTTTATGTCTCTTTTTTATGTTCTTTAGTCTAGTTGTGTACCTCAAGCACTTTTTACGCCGTAACTACTCCATAATTAAATCTCAACAAAATTACCACCGCTCAGCAAAGCAGGAACAAAATTGGGAACCGCCCCTGTCAACTTTCAACTGCCCCTGCCCACTGCCCTCTGCCAAGTGCCTCCTCCCCCTACTCCAACTCCTCCAGCATCTTCAAATAATCGTACTGCTCATCTTCGTGCATGGCTGCAACTGCTTTCTTTATCTTTTTCAATTGGGATAAGTAAATATTGTGCAAGGCTGTATTTCTCTTGAGGTCTAGCCCAAGTTCGTTTATTTTTTCGCACACATGTATCAATACATCGGGCTCAGTGGTTTTGCTATCGCTGTATTTTATATAACGGTTTGCAATGCGTACAATTTTGCGAATCGTTTTTTTAGCAAAATACAATTGCGATTTATTTACCGTTTCAAAAAGTTCATCGAGCAAAGCATTTACACTTGCTACATAAGAGCGCTCATCGCTGGCCTCAAACATTAAATAGGTAAGCAATTCCTTATTTTCTTTCTTAAATTTTGTTAGCCGCAAGCAAAGCTCTAGCAATACCGCAGGTGCTGTATTCTCTAATTCGGCTTTTATTTCTTTTAAAGACGCTTTCTTCATGTATTTATTTTATTTCTCATTTTTTCCCTCTAAAAAGTGGGCATTCGCTTTAAGATACTCCAAGCTGCTTCCACCATCTTTCATAATAACGCTCTCAAAAGGAAAAATACGTTCTTATTTCTTTATTTAATGTTTTTAGTAGATAATATTGAAAGCTATTTTTTTACCTCGGGTATGTTTGTACACAACTTTTTAGTATTTGTGCAGTTTGTGAATTGACCAACTGTCCGCCCGGAACTGAACCTGCTGGTAGGCTGGGCTAAATTAATACACAGCGCACAGCGTCCCGTGGACATCCTGCGGTTAACTAAAAGCCGTAGTTTAGAACTACTGCCCGGCAGAATTACGTCTGCCGAATATAAAGCTTGGATATGCACTGCCGATGATTACTTCAATCCAGCCCCAATTGCACAAAACCTTTTTTTAGCGGACGTTTTTTGGCATATAGCCCACTGATTATAGGGGCAACTACTTTAAAGATAAACGCCCGAAACTCTAATTTAAGCTTTGACAGAAAACGGGTAGCCTTCATGTTAATCATCTATATACTAAGCGAGTTTGTGAATATGGGGTGCCGCCTACGAATAATGTTTCCTTGATTGGTAAGTTATCGCTATTATATTGAATTTGTTTTTGATAATTTG
>JANMGS010000651.1:0-7588 GCA_031374745.1 Ferruginibacter sp.
TAATATCGGACCAAAAAGTATAGAGACGGGTGTGGGACTTGGTGCTACAGATTACAATTCGTTAATGACAGCCGCTATTGCTACTGCCACTTCTGGCGAAAAAGTATTTTGTGGCCCTGTAGACGATCCTTTCTTTGTGGACCTTGGTGGTGCATTTGACGCAGGTGGTTTTAGAACTACAGGTGCAAGAGATGGATTGGCAAAATTGAATTGCCACACAATTGCTATTGAAGTGCCAATTTCTACTTTGCAAAAAACAGGTAGAACAACAGCCACTGCCACCAGTATTTTAGATGCAGATTTTGTTATAGGTGTATATGCAAATGCAAGTCGCCCATCTATTACAACACTTAGTGCAAATGGAAACAAGCCTACAACATCGGGTGCATGGGTACAGGTTTCACGCCTAGGTATGCCATTAACCAATGAAGTAATTATACCGGTTGGTACTAAAGACAAATGGAATGCAACTGCTCCGTCAGGCGATGGACAGTATGTACCATTTTTCAATAACCCTGAGTTGGCGTTATACATGGACGATTCACAATTTGGTGGGGCTGTTCCTGGTCTTTCTAAATTAAGAATACAAAAAGCATCCCTTGGGTCTTTCGATTTTAGAAACGGCAAACCAGGTTTGTTCCCGCTAAAAGGAACGCCAGCAGTTGCTGGTACAGCATTGGATGATGCAATATTTGGTACCATTTTATTGCCAAATAATTCGAGCCCAAGAGCAGTAGATATTCTTCCTGCATTTTATACAGGTGTACCCAATCTTCGTCCATACCAATTGGCTACCGGAAAGGCGGGCAATCCATTGGCAGCGGGTAAACCATTTATCAATAATTTTTTACCTACTCTGGGTGACTACTTAAGATTGAATATGGCAGTACCGGTTACACCACGTAACAGTCCAGACTTTAGTCCACTAGGTGTTGTACAAGCTGCTGTGTTGGGCTTAACCGATAGTAGATTTAATGCAAGTGCAGTTTTACAAAATATACCGAATATGGATGGTTTCCCTAATGGTAGAAGATTGGAAGATGATGTAACTACCATTGAATTGCAAGCGGTTGGCGGTGTATTCTTGGCTGCCATTGGTTTGTGGTACGATGATTATCCAGGTACTGGAAGTCCTGTAACACCTCAGCTTTTAAATACCCTTACTTTTAAAGAAGGTGTAGGTAAAAACGATACTACTTTTAAACCAGCTTTTCCTTTTGTACAAACACCTTGGAGAGGCTTTAGGGGAGCAAATTTTGTAGGTGTAAAAAGCGATAATATGGGCTTAGGTCTTGCTGCTAATCCACTTGGACTATCTGCTTTTCCTACTCCGTTTAAAACCAGCACTACTTTCCATTACAAGCTAACCGACGATGCATCAAATGTGAGAATAGAAATTACAGATGCGATTGGAAGAAGAATAGCTAGTATAAATGAGGGTGCAAAAGCAAAAGGAGACTACTATGTTGCATTTAATAAAACAAATCTTGCGGCAGGTTCATACTATGCAAGGCTATATGCAGATGGATTAAAATCATCTACCATTGGGATTGTAAAAACAAATTAAAAGAAATACGATAATTTTTTTATAAGAGAGGAACTTTTGTTCCTCTCTTAGTCGTATATGATACAAACAACCTAATCATGAAAAAAATCTTAACAACAAAAACAGTCATACTATCCTTAGTAATGTCCATGTGCTTATTTATTTTAAATAGCTGCAACCAAAACGAACAAAAGTTAAAACAATATGTGAGCGAGCAAGACCCAATGGAAATTCCGGCATTGCTTCCAAGAAAAGGCGAACTGGCCAATGCTGTTGAATGGAAAAAGACACAAGAAAAAATGGAAGAGTTAAAACAAAAAATTGCGCAAAAACCAGAAGATGTAAAACTACGCCTTCAAGCAGCCACTATTTTTATAGCAGAGCAGCGTATTACAGGTGAGCATCATTTTTATTATACTGCTATAGAAAAAATATTAAATGGCGTATTAAGCTTAGATGCAAAAAACTTTGAAGCAAAAGTGTATTTGGCTTCATTACGCATGAGCCAACACCAGTTTGTAGAAGCAAAGAAAACAGCAGAAGAAGCCTTAGCTATTAACCCAAACAATGCCTATGTGTATGGTATATTAGTAGATGCCAATGTGGAACTTGGCAATTATGCAGATGCGGTTATCGTATCTGATAAAATGCAAGCTTTAAAACCATCGTTGGAGTCTTATGCAAGGGCATCTTATTTAAGAGAAATATATGGCGATAACAATGGTGCAATAGAAGCCATGAAATTGGCAGTAAAAGCAGGATTGCCAGGCAGTGAGCCACAATGCTGGAGCCGGAATATTTTGGGCGATTTGTATTTTAACATGGGTAATTTAAAAGAAGCAGCAGCCACTTACACAGAAAATTTAGCATTAAGACCAAGTTATGCGCAAAGTATGGCAGGGCTTGCAAAAGTAGAAGCAAAAAATAAAAATTATACAAGGGCATTGGCTTTATTAGATTCTGCTAATGCTATTATGCAACAAAATAGTTTTATAGAACAACAAGCAGATGTATATGCTGCCATGGGTAACGAGAAAATGGCACAGCAAAAATACAACGAAGTACAAAAATTGTTGATTGCAGATGCTAACTCACCACAGCATACGGTATCGCTTGAGCTTGCAAAATCTTTCATAAAAACAAACCAGTGGGATAGTGCAGAAAAATATGCAATGAAAGAATACAGCGTACGCCCCAAAAATATAGATATAAACAATGAACTCGCTTGGATAGCATACAACAAAAAAGACATTGCCCAAGCAAAAATTTATATACAAACTGCATTGGCTACAGGCAGCAAAAATGTAGAATTATTGCAACGTGCTGCGTTGATAAACAATGCTAAATCATAAATAAGCGCAAACGCAGGTTTAAACAATGAAAAAATTATTGCTACATATCATTTTAGTGAGCTATGCAATAGCAATGTTTAAACCTGTGTTTCCTTATGTAGAAGATTTTATTGGACACGTGATGTTTTACAAACAGCATATGGCTACGGTTCATTTTGAAAATGGCAAGTACCATGTGCATGCTGAGATAGTAAAAAATGTGAAAGAAGAAGATTCTAAAAAAAGCCCTTCTTCTTCTAAAAAACAACTTACTACAAACGATCATATTGTTGTGGCAAATAAAGTAGCTACAATTTTTACTGGTCTCAATCCTATTACCTATGCGTTGCCTACTTGCAACGATTTACTAGCGGGTAACCTTTCATACAATTATCCCCCACCCCGAATTTAAATAGAAAATACCGTTCTAAACAAGTATTGCATTTCTCAAAAATAAAAGAGGAAGGGTACTGTATTTTATCAACTATTTAAATTATTGTATGCTAAAAAATTACAACAGTATATTTTTTATACTCATTGCTATACTTTCATTTTCTTATACAGCTTCTGCACAAACAATTATTAAAGGCACAGTGGTAGATGCCATAAGCAAGCAGCCACTTAGTGCTGTTTCTATTAATATTGATAACAACAATACCGGGAAAGCCCTTACCGACGACCAAGGCAATTTCATTTTAAAAACTACTTCGCAAACTAACAACATCAATGCTTCACATATCGGTTATACTTCTATTAATGTGGTAAATACTTCTAATACAGTAAAAATTGAAATGCAGCCCGACGCTGTAAGCTTAGCCGCTGTCCAGTTACAAGCCAATGGGGTAGCAAAATTTAATGCCCTTGCAAAAATAGATTTAGCACTCAATCCAGTGAAAAATACACAGGAATTATTGCGTTTGGTACCTGGCTTATTTATTGCACAACATGCCGGCGGCGGTAAAGCTGAGCAAATTTTTTTAAGAGGATTTGATGTAGATCATGGTACCGATGTACAAGTAACTGTAGATGGAATGCCTGTAAATATGGTAAGCCATGCACATGGCCAAGGGTATGCAGATGCTCATTTTATTATTCCTGAAACTATTAACAATATTGACTTTGGCGCAGGTCCATATTACGCCGAGCATGGCAATTTAAACACCGCAGGCTATGTGGCTTTTTCTACTTTTAATAATATTGCTAAGAGCAGGGTGCAGGTAGAAGCGGGAAGATTCAATAGCTACCGCACACTTGCCATGATTGATTTATTTAAAAAAAACAAAGAAAAACAAAGTGCCTACATTGCTAGTGAATTCTTTTATAGTAATGGCCCAACAGAAAACAAACAACATTTAAACCGCTTTAATATTTTTGGTAAATACAATCTTGCCTTATCCGATAATACCAACCTACGTTTTTCAGCATCTGCTTTTAAAAGCACGTGGGATGCTAGTGGGCAAGTACCTACCAGAGCCATTGAAGACGGTACAATTGGTAGGTTTGGCAGTATTGATCCATCCGAAGGCGGCAACACAGAAAGATACAATGCCAATCTTTTCATTTCAAAAAGATTTAAAAACAATACAGTATGGGAAAATCAGTTCTATTACAGTAGGTATAAATTTAACCTTTTTTCTAATTTTACTTTCTTTTTAAATGATCCTATAAATGGTGATGAAATACAGCAATCGGAAGCAAGAAATCTATTTGGATTCTCCTCTAAGTTGAAAGAGAAAAGATTTTTTGGTAACGCTACATTAACTTCTACTGATGCCATTGGTATTCGCTACGATGCCACCAATAATAGCAAGCTTGCCAATGTAGTAAAAAGACAATTTCTTAATGATGTAAAGCTAGGTGATATTAATGAAGCCAATGCATACGCTTACACACAGCAGCAGATAAGCATTGGCAAATGGTCTATAGATGCAGGCGTGCGATTGGATTATTTTAATTTCAATTATTTCGATAAACTTTCAAATACGCAATTACCCCACCAAAACAAATCCATCATCAGCCCTAAATTAAATGTGCAATACAACATAAAAAAAGAAGTACAATTGTATATAAAGACGGGTAAAGGATTTCACAGCAACGATACTAGGGTTATCACAGACAATAGCGTAAGCCAAGTATTACCAGCAGCCTATGGCGTAGACTTTGGTATTATTTTAAAACCAACAAAGAATCTTTTCATCAATATTGCAGCATGGCATTTGTACCTGCAGCAGGAGTTTGTGTATGTAGGCGATGCAGGTATAGTAGAAGCCAGCGGAAAAAGTAAAAGGCAGGGCCTGGATATTATAGCTCGCTACCAGTTTTCTAAAAATATATTTGCCAATACCAATATTAATTTTACAAAACCACGTGCAGTAGCAGAAGCAAAAGGGGAAGATTATATTCCGCTTGCACCAACCGCCACAAGTACAGGTGGTTTATTTTATAAAAAGCTTAGCGGTTTTAACGGTGGGATAAGCTACCGTTATATAAAAAATCGTTCGGCAAATGAAGACAATTCCATTATAGCAAAAGGATATTGTTTATTGGATGCTTCGTTTAATTACACCCAATCCAAATATGAAATTGGTTTATCTTTCGAAAACATTTTCAATACAAAATGGAATGAGGCGCAATTTGCAACAGAAAGCCGTTTGCAAAACGAAATAGACCCAGTAAATGAATTGCATTTTACACCAGGCACACCCGTTTTTGCGAAAATAAAATTGACGCTGTTTTTTTAAATTGAAATGAAGCAACCCCGTCAGTGGTTTTAAATCCTGACGGCGGATATCAAAATGACGGCTGTTGTGAAAGCAGCAACTGTAAAAAAACCATATGAATTTTAGTATTTAAATTTATTACAAACAGATTAAAATGAAAAGTAAACAATTTCAGTTTCATTGTCGCATCATCGGATGCATGATATTATTTTTTCTAATATGCCAAGCAGCATGGGCACACGATGTGGAAGGCTTATCAAAACTTAGCAAGACGGAAGTAGCAAGTATATATGTACAATTGGGATTCACCCATATTTTACCATTGGGTATAGATCATATTTTGTTTGTACTAAGTTTATTTTTACTAAACCCTACGCTAAAACCAATATTATTACAAGCTACTGCATTTACGGTTGCTCATACCATTACCCTTGGGTTGGCTATGTATGGTGTTATAAAACCACCTAGCAATATTGTAGAGCCTGTTATTGCTTTATCCATACTCTATGTAGCATTGGAAAATATTTTTTCGCCAAAGCTAAAAGCCAGTAGAATTGGCATTGTGTTTTTGTTTGGATTAATACACGGTATGGGATTCGCTAGTGCATTAACAGAGTTGGGTTTGCCAAAAAACGCCTATTTTTCTTCTTTGATCATGTTCAACATTGGTGTAGAACTTGGGCAGATTGCCGTAATATTAGCAGCCTACTTTTTACTAGGCAAAATATTTGGGAACAAACCATACTATCGTAAATGGATTGTAATTCCCTTATCAGTTATAATTGCATGTGTTGCTTTGTTTTGGACAGTGCAGCGAATTTTCTTTGCCTAATATCGATATTAGTTATTAATGCTATCTGATTGATAAGTTATTGGGCATACTTAAAATTAATTGGAACAAGGTTCTGCCAGTGGGCAAGTGTCTTTTCTAATTGTATTTTTTCTATAGGATAAGATAATAAAGGGCAAAGAACACCCATGGGCCTAAAAAGCCTCAAATCAAAAATCTTAAATCCAAAATCCCCTTTATCTTTGCAACCGAAATTTTTTAGTATGAAATGGATGAATGTTATTATTAAATACCGCCTTTGGTTAGGTATTATTTTTCTAGGTGCAGCTGTTTTTGTAAATTATCAAACAAGCTTTTGGCCTTCGTTTATATTGTATCTTATTGCAGTAGTGCTTATTGCAGGGCATTTTTTGTTTGGTCCTATGCGCCTTATACAATCACATATGGAGGCAGGAGATATGGAAGCAGCTAAAAAAGTGGTGAATGCTATTGTTTTTCCAGGATTACTAATAAAGCCAATGCGTTCAGTTTATTATACGATAAAAGGAAACCTTGCCATGGTAGACCAGGATTATGATGTTGCCGAAAAGCACATGAAAAAAAGCCTCGACTTGGGCGGAGGGGCACTTACCAAACAAGCAGAAGGTCCTAATAAATTACAACTTGGTATGCTTTGTATGCAAAAAGGAAATGTAAAAGAAGCCGAGTCTTATATACGCCAAGCCATACGTGCAGGCTTGCCCGATAATGAAAACAATGCTGCCGCTTATTTGCAGTTATGCTCTATCATGATGAACAAAAGAGAGTTCCGCTCTGCCAAAGAATATTTTAAAAAAGCAAAAGGCTTTAAACCAACTACGCCACAAATTGTAGACCAAATAAAGCAAATTGAAAAGTATATTACGAGAATGCCAGGGTAATAATTTGCAAATTAGCAAATGAGAAAATGTGCAAATTAAAATTTGCAGTCCGAAATATTTTTCAAAGCTTTAAATAGATTCTTATAATATTATTGCAGTGTTTAATGGCGGCGTAATTTTAATTTAACATCGGTTGTAGCACAGCATTCAACAGCTTATCATTTGGCAGCCATATCAGTTTTGTATTATTTGAAACAAAAATAGGTGTCAGAACTTCCGCTTCATTCTTCGCTTCAATCTTCGAGATTTCCTTCTCCCCTTCGGGGAGAAGATAGAAGAGG
>JANMGS010000670.1:0-4170 GCA_031374745.1 Ferruginibacter sp.
TATCTTTGTTCTTTTATTAAACATATAACTATTTTGTGGCTGCAAATATAAAGATTAAAAAAGTAGGAGGGCTTGGGCGGTAAAAATTAGTGCATTTGGGAGCATGTCTTCAGGCTATCCGTTTCAAATCCTCGCTCGTTACTCGTTCCTCGTCACTCGTTCCGGGCTTTCCACTACTACCTGCCTGCCGGCAAGGCAGGTCCTGCCGCTCGTCAGTAGCAAATCATTTTCCAAAATTTTTAGATGGAGGAGATTAACAGCAAGTAAACGAAAAAAGCAATAAATGAAATACTGAAAGATTAAAAGCCCGATATGCGCAATGTTTAATTAATATAATGAAATGAATGTATTAATCATTGTAAATCCATTTAATCCGTGCCATCGGTGTTCCAACAATCTGCAATATTTCCCTATTCCATTATCCATTTGCAAGTTGCAAAGACGGTATTTGTTTTTGCGCCAAAGCAAACCCTCCAAATAATACCACAGAATAGATTAAATCACCATATAAAGTACCTTGAGCAAAAGGAATAGCGGCAGTATAACAAAGCATTAAACCGCTAAAAGTTTGAGGATAGCCAGTGCTTCCAATCCATACACCAAAATTAGAAACCAAGAAAAATATAACAGAAGATGCAAGCGCACCTATTAAAACATTTTTGGCACTTACTTTTCTTAAAATAAAAAATGCGGCAACTGCAATTAATATATAAGCCGCATACTGCCAGTAAAAACCCTGGTAAAACCAAGTAAATGTTGGGAAAAACCTAGCATAAATTACATTATTTATAAACAAATCGCTCAACCAAGTAGCTACTAAAGGAATAGCAATGGCCTGCCACTTTTTTGTAAAATGGGCTGCTCCAAATAAAGCAATGGCTCCAAGGGGAGAAAAATTATGAATGGGTAATAAACGGCTAGCAGCAGCCAAAAGAATAAGCCCGGTTATTACTATAAAACGAAGATTAATTTTTTGAGTTGTCATATTGCATTTTTTATGTTGCCGTTACAGTAGGTTGCCTACCGCAATATTTAGCTGCAAATATAGGAAATGAGCCATAACAAATGTTGATACCAATCGAAATGTTTATAAGCGAACCTTTCTGACGGCCGTCTGGTAACAAGTAACCACAAAAAATAAACAGCTGAAATACAATATGCGCTTGTTAAATGTATAACTTTTTTCTTTTTAATATGGGTTGTAATAAATTAAACACTGTAACCACCAAATACTCAGCTTATCTTTATAAAAAAATGATATGCGTTATTTACTTTTCACTATTTTAATTTGTTGGCAAATTTCTGCTATTGCCCAAATTGCAACTGAAGAAAAGACGCTAACAACCACAACTGGCGAGCTTAAAGGAACGCTTATATTGCTCCAAAAAGCAACAACTTTTCCATTGGTCATCATTCAAGCAGGCTCAGGCCCTACCGATAAAAATGGGAACAGTGTGCTAGGCGTAAAAGCCAATACCTATCGGTTGATGGCCGAAGCTTTTGCCGAAAAAAATATTGCTACTCTACTTATCGACAAAAGAGGCATTGGCACTAGTATGAAAGCCATGAAAAGTGAAGCTGAACTTAGGTTTGACGATTATGCCGATGATCTTGCAGCATGGACAAAATTTATAAAAGGAGACAAACGGATAACAAAAATATTTTTAGCAGGCCACAGCGAAGGTTCCCTAGTAGCCATGATAGCTGCACAAAAAGAAAAAGTGAATGGCTATATTTCTATTGCGGGAGCTGGCGAAAGCATAGATAAAATAATAACTTGGCAATATGCACAACAATTACCAAAAGAAGCCATAGTAGTAGACTCTTTATTTACAAGAATGAGAAATAGGCAAAAACTAGATTCGGTGCCTAAAAGCTTACTGTCCATATTTCGTCCGTCTGTGCAGCCGTATATGCTATCGTGGATGTTGCATGACCCATGTACAGAAATAAAAAAACTTTCAATTCCAATACTAATTTTGCAAGGTACTACCGATATTCAAGTAACGGCAAAACAGGCAGACTTGCTAAAAGCATGCAAACCTTCTGCTACTTTAAAAATAATAGATGGTATGAATCATTGTTTAAAACTAGCTCCTGAAGACAAGGTCAAAAATTTTGCAACTTATTCAAATCCTTCTTTGCCATTAATTGAAGGTTTAATAGAGGAGATGGTAAAATTTATAAATAAGAAAAAGTCGTGAATTATCTTGCCCATGCTTATTTATCGTTTAATAATTCGGATGTTCTTGTTGGTAACATGATAAGTGATTATGTAAAAGGGAAAAAGCAATTTGAATATCCAGCACCCATCCAAGTAGGTATTCAATTGCACAGGGCTATTGATGCCTTTACAGACACACATGCAGCTACAGAAGAAATAAAAAAATATTTTAAAAAAGAGTATAGATTGTATGCGGGTGCTTTTGCAGATGTTGTGTACGATTATTTTTTGGCAAACGACAAAAACGAATTTATAACTCCAGAAAATTTAAAATTATTTTCTCAAACTACTTATCAGTTATTGGATAAGCAACAAAACCATTTTCCAGAAAAATTTTCAAAAATGTTTCCCTATATGCAATCACAAGATTGGTTGTATCATTACAGAACAGAAGATGGAATGCAAAAAAGTTTTGGCGGGCTGGCTAGGAGAGCAAAGTATATAACAGAAACAGACACAGCCTTCAATATATTTTTAGAAAATAAAGAAGCAATAAACTATTGGTATCAGATTTTTTTTCCAGATATCAAATCATTCGCTGCCGATAAATTGGAATTACTTTTAAAAAAATGATTTTTATCTTTGAAAAAACTTTTTATGAAATTTCTGTTTTTATTATTATCTACCGTTACACTTTTTTCAATAACTGCATTCGCCCAGCCTTCCCCGACAATTCCCCCGTTGGATAAATCGCCAATGGATATGAGTACTTATCCATTGGGTTACCCATTGCTAAAAATACAAAACAAAGCTACTGAGCCGCTAATAGCAAGGGTTGTGTATAGTAGGCCACAAAAAAATGGCAGGGTAATATTTGGGGAAATGCTTGCATACAATGAAGTATGGAGGTTTGGAGCAAATGAGAATACAGAAATTGAATTTTTTAGAGATGTAAAAATTAACAATACCCTCGTTAAGAAAGGGAAATATGCTCTTTTTGCCATACCAAATATCGATAAATGGACGATTATTATTAACAAAGACCTCAACACATGGGGTGCTTTTAAATACCAAGCCAGTAAAGATTTATTAAGGATAGATTTGCCTGTAAGCAAAATGCCCGAGATCGCTGAAACTTTTTTTATTTATTTCGAAAAGGCGCCAAAAGGATTTTCAATGGTAGCAGGCTGGGATGATGTAGAAGTTATTTTACCAATATCAATGTAAAAAAATATGAAGCTTAAAAATAGAATGATTGCTTTTACTTTTGTGTGTTGTAGCATGTCCTGTACACAACTTATAGATAAGAAGGATTCAAAAAATTCAACGATAGATACTGCTGGCATTATGAATGTGTATGTAAAATCTGACCAATCTGAAATGGATATGAGTTGGTGTCCTACAGATTATCCAATGGAACATATGCAAGGAAATGCAACACACAAACTCATTGCAAGGGTTATTTACAGCAGGCCACACAAAAAAGGGAGGCAAATTTTTGGGAGTACAAATGAAAGCCTTTGTATGTATGGCAAACCATGGAGACTTGGTGCAAATGAAGCCACTGAATTAACTTTATTTGAAAATGTAACAATAGCTGGTAAGGCCATTGATAAAGGTTCTTATGTTGTATACTGCATTCCACAAGCAGATAAATGGACCATTATTTTGAACAGTAATTTATATACTTGGGGTTTACATATCGACGAATCTAAGGATGTTTTTAAAACGGATATACCTGTAACCAAGCAAAGCCCCAAAGTAGAAAATTTTACTTTGTTTTTTAGTGATACCCCAACTGGTTCAGACATGACGATGGCATGGGATGATGTAAAAACAATATTGCCAATAAAATTTGATAAATAACCTTTGGTTTTATTAATTATTTGTAGGTAAGATCTGATTAACCAATTGTCATTATATTTACAACATGTGTGGTATTGCAGGTATAATCTCCAACAACAAATCGGTTGTAAATGTACATTCATTAAAAAGAATGACAGATT
>JANMGS010000693.1:0-3038 GCA_031374745.1 Ferruginibacter sp.
CTATCTGCACCATCTGTATCTTCTACCCTAAGGGCAAGGTTTTTTTCTGTTTCTTTCATCAACCTATCTCTAAGGTGACGACTCGTTACAAACTTACCTTCTTTACCAAAGAAAGGAGAGTTGTTGATGCTGAACAACATACTCATGGTAGGCTCATCAACGCTTATAACGGGCAATGCTTCTGGATTTTCTACATCTGCAATGGTATCGCCAATGTTAAATTCATCTAATCCTACTACTGCACAAATATCACCAGCTATAACTTCTGTTACTTTCTTTTTGCCCATGCCTTCAAACACGTAAAGCTCTTTTATTTTCATTTTTTTGATGCTTCCATCTGCTTGCATCAACGCTATTTGTTGGTTCTCTTTTATAACACCACGTGCTACTTTACCTACAGCAATACGACCAAGGAAAGAAGAGTAGTCCAAAGAAGTAATTTGCATTTGAAGAAACCCTTCGTTTACTTTTGGCTCTGGTACATATTTAATAACACCATCTAATAATGGAAAAATATTGTCTATTTGTGTTAGGGAGTCGTTGAACCAACCATTTTTTCCTGAACCATAAAAAGTGGGGAAATCCAATTGCTCTTCTGTAGCATCTAGGTTAAAGAATAATTCGAATACTGCATCGTGCACTTCATCCGGACGACAATTTTCTTTATCTACTTTATTGATAACTACAATGGGCTTTAAACCCAATGCCAATGCTTTTTGCAATACAAAACGTGTTTGTGGCATTGGTCCTTCAAATGCATCTACTAAAAGTATAACACCGTCTGCCATTTTAAGTACACGCTCTACCTCTCCGCCAAAGTCACTATGGCCTGGGGTGTCTATTACGTTTATTTTATGATCTTTATATACTACTGCTGCGTTTTTACTAAAAATGGTGATACCACGCTCTCTTTCAAGATCGTTGCTATCCATAATCAATTCACCAGTATCTTGATTGTCTCTAAACACTTTTGTGGAGTGTAAAATTTTGTCAACCAGGGTTGTTTTTCCGTGATCTACGTGTGCAATAATTGCGATGTTGCGAATATTCATTATTGTTATTTATTCCCCACAATTATTTGTGAGGTTGTTTTTGAGGGCGCAAAAGTACGGCTTTAATGCCGTAAACCAAGGGAATGGGGAAAATGCTTGTATTGTTATATTGTTAAATTGTTGGATATAAATGGTTTTTGGGCTTGTATTTGGTGTTTTTTAATTTGAGAATCTTTTTTTTTGGCGTTTTTTGTGAAGGATACTTGGTTGTAATAATTAGATATAAAAATTCTCAAGGTATTTTAGTATCGGTAAAGGGGTGAAATTATTTTGGAATTTGAAAGAGCTAGTATTAATAGCTTAGAAGTATCGAAAAAATATTTAATTTTATGTTATGACTATCGCACAAAAATATTTACCTAATTATACCTATGCTGACTACTGCCAGTGGGAAGGGCAATGGGAGTTAATTGAAGGTATTCCTTATGCAATGTCGCCACAGCCTGTTCCTTCTCATCAAAGAATTAATGGAAGATTATTTGCCAGATTTGATAAACCTTTAATAAAAAATTGCAAAGATTGTAAAGTTTACATTCCTATTGATTGGAAAATAAATGCTAAAACAGTCCTACAGCCAGATTTATTAATTGTATGTAAAAAGATAGAAAAGAAATTTCTTGATTTTCCACCCATTTTAGTTGCTGAAATATTATCTCCATCTACTGCACTAAAAGATAGAAATGTAAAAAAGCAAATTTATCTATCGCAAGGAGTAAAATATTTTTTGATACTAAACCCAGAAACAAAAAAGATTGAAGTGTTCGAGCTATTAAACAATGAATATGTTTTGAAAACAACTTCCCCAAAAACTTTTACTTTTATTTTAGAAGATGGATGCAAAACAAAGGTTGATTTTTCTGATATTTGGGAATAAACTTATCTAGTCTGGGAGCCTTTTTAACTTATCTTACAAATATTAATTGCTTCTAAGTCAATCAAAACCCCTACATTTGCGCCAGTTCATTAACAAGCGGCGTTAAAAGCCCGGATATTTATTGTAGATTTTTTACCATTTCCCCAATAAGATGCTTTACGAACAAAAGCATTCCTCCAATTTTTAGTGATGAAGTTTAGCTTCATTTCCGCACTCATATTTTAAATAAACATATTTTGTTATTTACAGACTTAAATTTAATTAAGCCCATCCTCGATGCGCTTGAAACAGAGGGCTACACAAAGCCTACACCCATTCAACAAGGTGCTATACCACATATTTTAGCAGGCAGGGATTTGCTAGGTTGTGCGCAAACTGGTACTGGAAAAACCGCAGCGTTTGCCATACCCATGCTGCAATTATTGGCAAAACCAAAAACCATGCAAAGTGCAGGTCAACGCCCTATACGTGCGCTTATACTTACACCTACACGTGAGTTGGCTATTCAAATTCAAGAGAGTTTCAATTCCTATGGTGCAAACATTCGCTTGAGGAATTTAGTGATTTTTGGCGGTGTAAACCAAGGCCCTCAGGTGAGTGAACTACGTAGGGGCGTAGATATTTTGGTAGCTACGCCAGGCCGTTTATTGGATTTGATGAACCAAGGATTTATCAACCTAAGAGACGTAGAAATTTTTGTATTGGATGAAGCTGATCGTATGCTTGATATGGGCTTTGTACACGATGTAAAAAGAGTAATCACAAAATTACCTGCAAAAAGACAAACATTATTTTTCTCTGCTACCATGCCAAACGAAATACAATCATTGGCAAATAGTATTTTAACAAATCCGGAGAAAGTAGAAGTTACACCCGTTTCATCTACGGCAGAAACGATAACGCAATCTTTGTATTATGTAGAAAAGCAAAACAAAGCATCTTTATTGGCATTTATTTTATCGGATAAATCTATTGAAACAGCCCTTGTATTTACCCGTACCAAACATGGTGCAGATAAAGTAGTAAAAGATTTGGTAAAGCTTGGTATTAGTGCCGAAGCTATACATGGCAATAAATCGCAAAATGCAAGACAACGTGCATTGAGTAATTTT
>JANMGS010000720.1:0-2888 GCA_031374745.1 Ferruginibacter sp.
TTTATGGTGATAAAAATATGTACAGCACGGTGGGTGACTTATTTTTATGGGACAGAGTTTTGAAGGATACTTTTTTTCTTAAAAAAAATACCCTGGAAACAGCATACATGCCTTACAGCAATGAAAGACCGGGTATAAAAAATTATGGATTAGGTTGGCGAATGAATATTTATGGAGAAGAAAAGAAAATTATTTTTCACAATGGATGGTGGCACGGCAACAATGCTACTTTTATACGATTGTTAAAAGAAGATGCAACCATTATTGTATTGAGCAACCGTTTTGCCAGATCTGTATACAAATCCAAAATTCTTGTGAATATTTTTGGACCTTATTTTGATGTTATAGAAGAAGATACTGAGAACATTGTTCCATCTGCCATTCCAGAGGTTTTTCCCAACGAAACAAAAACCAAGAAAGGTAAAAAAGACAAATACGACTTTTCTGATATGAACAAAAAGAAAGAAGAATAATTACATCATTAATGGTTTAGAAAATATTAAAGTTTCTTTGGCTACAACATGAGCGTTTAGAGGGTTTAGAAGTTTAGTTTGCTTACTAAATTGCAAACTATTAATAGGATGAACGTATCAATATTAAAAAGAAAACTCTTATTTATTTGGTCTAAATAAGTACCTATACTTTTTAAAAACGGCAATATTACCTTGTGCCCTTGTGGTTCCCTAATCTTACCCAAAGAAAAAATAACACAACCCAATAGAAGTAATAATTCCAACCAAATCTGCCAACAGCATAGCCCCCACTGTATAACGAGTGTTTTTTACTGCAACGGCACCAAAGTACACTGCAATTACATAAAAGGTTGTATCCGAAGAGCCTTGCAAAATACAAGCCAGCCTGCCTGCAAATGAATCGGGTCCAAATGTACGCATGGTATCTATCATTAAACCCCTTGCACCACTACCACTCATTGGTTTTATAAGTGCAGTAGGAATACCGTCTACAAACCTAGTATCTGCTCCCATGGCTGCAAACATCGTTTTAATCCCGTTTATTATTACATCGAAAGTACCACTGCTGCGCAGCATACTTATGGCCACAAGCATACCTACTAAATAAGGAATTATTTTTACAGCCGTTTCAAAACCACCTTTTGCTCCTTCTACAAAAGCATCAAAAATATTTATTTTTTTATATAAGCCGCCAAATACGATCAATACAAAAATTACTAAAATTAACCCTGTACTTAATTGCTCGCTAAATAAATTAACCCCTACTGTATTTAAAGTAGATACAAACCAAACCAACGAAGCAATTAATGCAGATAAACACAATATCCAACCCAATACAACCGGCTGAAAAATTTTAATTTTTTGCTTAAACGAAACAATAAAAAGAGCAGCCATGGTAGCTATAAAAGTGGCAATTAAACAAGGTAGAAATATATCTGTAGGATTGGCTGCTTTTGAACCATTGATGCCAACGGTAGCAGCTCTTGCAGCAATTACTGTTGTGGGAATAAGCGATAAGCCAGCGGCATGCAAACATAAAAACATAATTTGCGCATTGCTCGCTTTCTCTTTGTCTGGATTGAGCTCTTGTAGGCTTTCCATTGCTTTAATACCAAAGGGTGTAGCTGCATTATCAAGCCCAAGCATATTGGCACTAAAGTTCATTAATATATGTCCATTGGCCGGATGATTTTTAGGGATATCTGGAAAAATTTTTGAGAAAAAAGGGCCTACAATTCTTGATAAAAAACGAATACCACCTGCTTTTTCTGCAATGCTCAAAAAACCCATAAACAAAGCCATTATGCCAATAAGCCCTATACAAATTTCCACAGCTACTTTGCAGGTAGCTATAATTCCATCAATGGGTTTTTGCATACGCCCACTTATATAATCAAACTTCACAACCCTTACACTCGGATTCGTTTTTGATAATTTTAATACAGAATCCTCGGTTGTATTATTGGTAACGATATAACGAGTATCCTTGTCCACAGCAGTTTGCAGCACGTACCCATAATCTTTCATTTGTTTCGAAAAACTTTCTTGCTCGGCACGGGTGTATTTCAAACTATCTGCAACAATCACATATTTAAATTCATCCTTAGAAGTACCAGATACCATTTTACCAAAAATATCATCCCTGCTATTGTTTGATAAAAAATGAAAACAAGCTACAGAAAATGCAATTAAAATAAATGCAGCCCAAATACGAGATAATGCCATTAGTAAGATTTTAGATGTAAGATTTTAGATACTAGACTAAACCTTAACAGATTTCATCATTATATTAATCTTGAAAATTAAGTTTTTAATTTTAAAAATGAACTTGTGTAGAAATATTTACCAAAATTCATAGTTTATAAATTTATACTTATCATAATCTTATGCATCATAAAGCTGAAGATCCATGAACCTTATAATGCTGGCAAACAAAGATATTTCCCACCCAAAAAATCGAAATGCAAAAAGTTGGAAGCATTTCTTACCTTCGCAGCCGCTAAAAAAAGGTTACGAGTTAGAAGTTGACGAGTTTCGAGTTGGCTAACTCGTAACCCGCAACCTACAAACCCGTAACCATTAAACAATAAAACAATTTAACATGGCCCTAAAAGCAGGCATCGTAGGCTTACCAAACGTTGGAAAATCAACCCTTTTTAATGCAGTAAGCAAGAGTGCAAAAGCGCAAGCAAGTAATTATCGTTTTTGTACCATTGAGCCCAATACGGGCTTGGTAAATGTACCAGACCCACGATTAGACAAACTGGCTAGCCTTGTAAACCCCGAGCGTACCGTGCCTACGCAAATAGAAATTGTAGATATTGCCGGCTTAGTGCGTGGCGCTAGCAAAGGCGAAGGTTTGGGTAATAAATTTCTGGCCAATATTAGGGAAGTAGATGCCATCATTCAAGTAAT
>JANMGS010000813.1:0-3085 GCA_031374745.1 Ferruginibacter sp.
GTTATCAATGCAACCTATGGTGCAGATGCATTACAAAAATATGATTATTACTTACCGGCTAATAGAACCACCACAACAACAAAAGTGTTGATTATAATACATGGCGGTGGTTGGGTATCTGGCGACAAATCTGAAATGACGCCTTTTGTAGATATCATCAAACTGCGCTTGCCAGATTATGCCGTTTTCAATGTAAACTATAGGCTAGCAGCGCTGCCCAATATAAACCCGTTTCCAACGCAGGAAACAGATATAAAAACGGTGGTAGATTTAATTTATAGCAAACGTGCCGAGTATAACATTTCCGATAAGTTCGCCTTGCTGGGTGCCAGTGCTGGAGGCCATTTGGCTCTATTGCAAGCATACAAAAATACCACTCCAAAAATAAAAGCGGTGGTAGATTTATATGGGCCTACCGATTTGGTAGATATGTACAACAACCCGGCATCCTCAGCCGTGCCTGCTAGTTTTATTGGATTCATTACTACTGCCAATCCATTAGGCAGCCCAAGCAATGGCGCTGCAGCTTTTACAGCATCTAGCCCTATCAATTTTGTAACAGCACAAAGCGCACCAACTATTATTTTTCAAGGTGGGTTAGATACCTTGGTACGACCTTTTCAATCATCATCGCTGCATACAAAACTTGGCCTCAGTGCTGTTACAAGGCAGTATGTATTTTACCCTACAGAAGGGCATGCCTATCTTGGTGTAAGTTTACTCGATACTTATGATAAAGCAGTTGCATTTCTTACAGCCAATGTTCAATAAAAAAGTAGCCATATCATTTTTAATTGTAACGATATTGTTTGCAACCAATTTTGTGCAAGCACAATCCTATTTTAAAGATGCACTGCAAGAAAATCGCACAAAGTTTTACAATAAAATTGTAGCCGGCATCAATAAAACATTGGAGTTACCGCTCGATTCTACCAACGAAGATAGGTGGAACAGCGCTTTTTATAATATTGGTTTCATACATTACAAAACGCCTTTTGTAAATAGCAAGATAGACGCTGCTGCAAAAATCATACAGGCCCAAAGTACCGATTGCAAAAAAGCATTCCTTAATTTTATTTACAGCGAGTACCCCAAAAAATATGTGGCACAAATTAAAACAATATTTAAAACCGCAGACGATTTTAAACTGATGGCAATGGCAGCAAATTACCTATTGCCTACTGCCAGCGCAGCCGATGTAAAAATGATGCTGCAAGAAGCAGAGGCTGCACAAAAACAACAACCCGACAATGCCATTTTATTTGAGCTAATCTACCAGTTAAAAAATTGGAATAAAAAAACAATCGTACCATCCATCAAAAACTTTTTTGCAAAAGATTATTTGCCCGGGCAAGTATTGGTTTTTAGTTTTCACCGCAAAGACAGGAACTACACTGGACTGGCATTGGTAAGAGATACCAATGGAGCGTTTGTAAAAAATGCCGATGGGAAATATTTTGCTGTGGGGCAGATAGCACGCAGCGTGAGCAATATGCCGGGCTATATAACCAATGGCAACACGCCACAAGGATTTTTTAGGATGAATGGTTTTGACACCAGCAATAGTTTTTTTATAGGCCCTACTACCAATATACAATTGGCCATGCCGCACGAGTACAACCCATTTTATATAGATGGCAAATTGATAGATACTACTTGGAGCATGGATCAGTACAAAAATTTATTACCCGCCAATTTCAAAAACTACCACCCGCTCTATGGTACTTTTTATGCAGGCAAAGCGGGCCGTAGCGAAATCATAGCCCATGGTACCACGGTAGATCCTTCGTTTTACAAAACAACTATTTACTATCCATACACACCCACTGCAGGCTGCCTGGCCACCAAAGAAATATGGAACAACAATACGGGCTTTCTACAAACAAGCGACCAGCTCCTACTCACCCAAGCCGTACAAAAAGCTGGCGGCGCCAAAGGATATTTGATCGTAATAGAAATAGACGATAAAAAAGCACCTGTAGCGTTGGCAGATTTAGTTAAGTATTTAAAGTAGGATTTTAAAAAATTGTTTCGGTTTTATATTTCTACAGCGTAAATTTCAAGTTAAAACGATGTCAGCCTGAGCCTGTCGAAGGCGGGTTTGAGCAAGCAAATCGAATTTGCCAATGCTAGACCGATACTGCAATCAAACTATTGTCATTTAAAAGAAGCATCTCATAAATTTTATAAAAATAAATTATAAACAGGGAGCATGAGCATTAGAAAATGACCTGACATTTGTATCCGCCTGTACGCTGTACCGTAGCCCTGTACGCAACCCTACGGCTCGTGCCTCGACTTGGTTGCTGCACAGGGCTTCGGTGCCGCTCCCATGCGGGCTATACTCAGCAGTAGAACATTTTTCAGCTTTTATTTAAGCGAGCAGGGCTTCGCTATTTTTTGCTATTTGTGTTTTTGTTTTATACATTTGTTTGCGCATATGTGGGTGAAATTTTGATTTGGGGAATCAGATTAACTTTTACTTTGATAGCAATAACAATTGGAACTTTAATACAATTAATAACCAAACATTAAAATTTATGGCCAAAAGAAAAGAATACTCACTTCCTTTAATAATTATTGCAGTTGTTATAGGTTGTTCAATTTTTAAAGATTTTGATTTTGAAAAATTAAAATTTGAAAAACCAGCATTGGCAGTAGTCTACATACTTACTTTTTTAATGACCCTTTACTTTATTTTTAAAAAAGATAAGCCAAAAGAAGAATAACGTTAGCCAACTGTAGTTCGACATAGAGTGAGTTCAGCACAAAATTCAACAAAAGTTCTTCGCCTACATATGTATCAAACTGCACGCCGTATAAAAATGTATATTCATTCAAACCAACCATTGCGCATTTTTATGTGCTGCATTGAATAGCACTTGCTTTCAGCAAGGTTTTATAATTTACCTTTAGCAAAGTTTTACGGAATTTGCCTTCGGCAAATTGCGTTAGAATTCGCCACAGGCGAATTCCTACGATAGTTATATAAACATAGTGAGCAGTATTACTTGGAGACGTATAGGTATGGGAAACTTTAGAGATGTAGATTGAACAAATGGCACTATGAAAGAGTATTATATTT
>JANMGS010000818.1:0-8318 GCA_031374745.1 Ferruginibacter sp.
ACCAACAATTGTTTCAAAAAAAGGAAAATAATTTCTCCGAAAGAATGATGAAATTGTTGGTACTTATCCAACGATTGAGTTACATCAATCGTTGGATAAGTACCAACAATTGATGTAACTCAATTTCATCAATCGGTTTTAATAAGTAATCTATGCTATTTACTTTAAAAGCTTTGAGCGTATATTGGTCAAATGCGGTGGTAAAAATTACGGGTGTTGCAATGTTTATTTGATTGAAAATTTCGAAACTGAGTCCATCTGCCAATTGGATATCCATAAAAATTAAATCAATGTTATCAGCATGCTCAAGATAGCGCACACTGCTCTCTATGCTATCTAATTTTTGAAGAATCTCAATGCTGTTATCATAATTACGCAATAATGCTGAAAGTCTGTTGGCCGCAGGGGTTTCGTCTTCAATAATAATTACTCGCATAGCTCTAATTATCTATTAAGGGTATGGATACAGTGAAATTTGTTTCACTTTCTGTTACTTTTACTGGTCGCTCACAAATTATTTTATAACGATTTCGTATGTTTTCTAAACCAATACCAGTCGATTCATTTACTTGGTTTTTCATTTGAAGGTTATTGCTTATAACCAAACTTCCATTTTCTGTAAATACATTTATTTGCAATGGCTTATCGGAAGATACAATGTTGTGCTTTATGGCATTTTCCATAAGTATTTGTAAAGAAAGGGGAACAATTTTTTGGCGTAATTTTTCGTTGGGAATATCAATGTTTACTTCAAGGTTTTTATCGAACCTCGTTTTTAATAAAAAAGTATATGCATTAAATACTTCCATCTCATCTTTTAGTAAAATTGTTTTTTCATCTTTTACTTCTAAAATATGCCGATAAACTTTTGATAATTCTTGTACAAAATCTATTGCATGTTTTGGGTTTTCTGGAATCAAGGAACTAAGCGTATTTAAATTGTTGAAAAGAAAGTGAGGATTTACCTGGGTACGCAATGCGTTTAGCTGTGCCGAAAGACTTTCTCTTTTCAATTTTTCTGTTTCTTCAACAGAACCCTTTAGTTCGTGCATAAAATAAACACTTTCATAAATGGCCATAATCATAATGGTGCAAAATATGGCTGCAGCATTTGTATTGATAAACATATCAACACCAAAATGATGCCCAGGATCATTAAATACAATATTATCAAAAAAATACCCCAGGAAATTATTAAAAATTAAGGTGAAAAGCAACATGAAACTACTTTGATAAATTAGCCTTTTTTTTACATCTTTAAACAAAGGGAATCTACGCCTGCTATATACCATGATGGCTCTATTGCCCATCCATAAAAAACCAGTTATGAAAAGGGTTGTAATAAATTTATCCCAACCAAAATAAGGATACCTCCCAAAACGGCATCCCATAAATACAATAGGAATAATAAAACTAAGAATAGGGATTGTAATAAGCATTACAATCCGATCATCAAATCCTATTCTGCAATTATGTTTTCGCATAATTAAAGTTACTATTAAATAAATTATTTTAGCAAAACTATAAACTGATCGATAATAAAATCGACCAGTTTATTTGATATAAAACTACAAACTAACAACTAACAACTAATTTCTAAAAAGTAATTTGGTAATTAATGTTAGGGAAAAGTCCAATCTGATTTATTTGACTCACTGTCCCCGTTTTTGGATTTAAGGTTCTTAGGTAGATATTTTGCCTATTGGTAAGGTTTTGTAAATCAATATACCACTTTTGTGTAACACGTTTTCCATTTCTATTGTAAGAAAATTTCAAATCGAATCTTACATAAGCATCGTTTTGTTTTTCGAATGTTTCTGCTTCATTATAAATTACATAGCCTGCATTTTTTGACGCTGTTATATCAAAAGGCGTAAAACGCTGCCCACCAGTTATTGTAAGTTTACTATCGATACCAACAGTAGCTTTCTTGCTTAGTTTAATTTCTTTACCAGCCAATGCATTTATTACAAAATTGCTATTGAATGCGGTATTTCTCCAGATATTGTTACTGCCTCTATATTTTGATTCAAATATTGATGTCGTGAAAAGATAATAAAATCCTTTGTTTAAAAATCTTTCAAGTGTTAATTCTATTCCATAGTTATAGCCGTTGCCATTGTTTACCAAGTTTGTTTTATTGGGAAATCCAAAATCAGCTCCCGCATTTAGCATACTAAAATTACTTGTTGTTTGTTCTACCGCTGCATTGTAAATGTATTGGGCATATAGTTCCGTTTTAAAACGAAGTAGTTTAGAAAAATTAATATCATAACCTAATACGCCATGCAAGCTTTTTACAAAATCTAAATCTTTATTGGTAAGTAGGGTTTGTCCCTCCGTATTTTTAGTTTGATAGAAATATACTTCCAAAGGTTGTGTTTGGCTATGCATGCCTACACCAAATGCTAGAGATTGGTTTTGCTTTAATTGATATTTTAAATTCCAACGGGGTTCTATACTTTGGGAGTTGTTCAACGAAAACTGTTGATAATATAATCCAAGGTTGGTTGAAAACTTATCTGAAAAACGATGGCCAAAATTTATGAATGCTCTCAATAAAGAGGCTTTTTCGTTGCTGTTTATCAAATTGGTAAGCACCGAGTCTCCATCAGGAATATAATCCTGCTTTAGTTTTAAATTATTAAAATCTGCATTGATGCCAGTTGTAAGTACACTGCGTGCATTAAATTTCTTGTTGAAATTATAACCAATAGAGAATTTTGTTTGATCCGATTTTCTGTAAAAGCCGAGTGTGTTTGGTTTGCCAACGGTAACTATATCTTCATTGTACTTTGATGCAAAATTTGAAATAGCCAATATTAATTTGCCAGATGTATTTGCATTAAAAAAGTAATTATGCGACAAACCATTAAATGACGTAAACGATTTGAAATTTCTATCTCTAATGCTACCATCACTAGTAGAGTAAAGGTTGTCTTCTCCCTGTGTCTCCGGTGGAAAATTAATATGGCTTTCGCCTATTACGCCAAATAAGCTAAATGTACCTGCATTTTTTGTAGGAAGATTTATTTTATAAGTCCCATCTTGATAATAAGGCGTTGCAGAACCTGTACCAAAGTTAAGACCAATACCTTGCAATGCCGCTACCAAAGAATATCTATAATTAACTAAGTAAGATGCTTTTGTTTTTTTATTAATTGGTCCTTCGGCCCCAAATTCAAAACCATTAAACCCTGCTTGTCCAAGAAACTCTTGCTTTTCATTGTTGCCATTGCGCAATTTCAAATCGAAAACGCCGGCCAATGCATTGCCGTATTGAGCAGGAAAAGCACTCGTTAAAAAGTCTGAATTTTTTAGCGTGTTTATGTTTAGCATACTTACTGGACCTCCAGTAGCACCCAATGTACTAAAGTGATTTGGGTTTGGAATATCAATCCCATCCATACGCCATAGCACACCTACAGGTGAGTTGCCTCGGATGATAATATCGTTTCTACCATCATTGGTACCACTTACGCCTGCAAAGTTTTGTGCCATGCGGCTTGGGTCACTTCTTGTGCCCGAGTATCTGAAAGCCTCATCAATACTCAGTTGTCTGGCACTTACCACTGCAGCTTCGTTTAATGCTTTGCTTTTAGATTTACCAGCTTTCATTATTACAGCATCGAGCTTCTTTATTTTTTCCTTTAGTTTTATTTCTAGAATTACTTCTTTGGAAGATGTTACTTCTATGTTTGTTATAAATGCATCTTCATAGCCTAATGCCATTACTGTAATATTCTGTCTACCAATGGCAACGTTGGAAAGTTTAAATTGGCCTTTATCGTCAGTAATTGTTGTACTTGCATTGTTTACAATTACTGTTGCTCTTTCTAAAACATTGCCCGATTGCTCATCTAATACAATACCCTTTATGGTTTGTGTATAATTTGCAGTTTGTGCTACAGAAAACATAGCCAAGAAAAGTAAAAAGATGAATGCGAATTGCTTTTTCATGTGTTCATTTTTATTGCTTTTAGCCATCCCGAAACAATCGGGACAAGCTATGTAATTAGCCAATGAACATTCCGGTTGGTATCAACCTTCGTTATGGCTCATTTCATAAAACTAAAAAAATTATTTTGTTGTATAATTATTGAAAATTTCTATTGGTTGTTGAAGTTTAGCCATGTCTCCATTGATGGTTTTTGCTATTTCTACTGCTTCGGTACATGAAGCCAAATCGGTTGAAATAAAAGAACCAACTGTTTTTTTACTAAGCCGAGTAAGTATTTTATTGCTATAAACGAAGTAATCGCCAATGCTCCCTTCTGTACCGTTATTAAAAATGGCTTCTGTACCATTGAATGAAACTTTATCGGAAGCATTGCTTTGTTTCTGTACGAAATTTAATTTTCCAGTAGAAATTATTTTAAAAAAATCTCCGCTAACACATAAATAATTTACCTCCCCAATTGTTAGTTCTTTGATCTCACTGCCTTCATATTGCTTTTTTTGACTCCCCGCCTCATCTATAAAATAAATGGATGCAGATTTCTTAATATTGTCTTTTGCATAACCAGACAAAAGGGTACCGTCAAATAAATGGATAGTTGATTTTACATAACCAGCGGGAATGTTATTTTGTGCTTGAATACCCACAAAAGAAAAACACATTGCAAGGCTAAAAAAAAGATTTTTAATTTTCATGACTAATTGTTTTAATGTTTGGTAAGAAGGTTAATTGTATTTCTTGCACAAGATTAAAACGAGTGGGCACGCTTACAAAGTAAATAAGTTTAAGTTGTAGAAAAAGAGGAGTGAGCTGTAGTTTGCTCAATAGCTAATGAAGTGTAGTTATTGCAACTTTTTTGTAAAGGATAATTTTTGATAAATAGCGAACCCCATACTAGGTTAATAAGGGTTGCTATGTTTATGAAAACGCTTGGATGATTTTTTTATTTAGCTTTCATCATATTTCCCTTCGCATTGTGGGTTACCTCAGCAAGCCCCAATGCCTCCATCAATGGAGGAATGTACATGGCAAAGCGTCCCCGAAAACCTTTCTTTAAACCATACCACCCACCTACGGGATTTTTTTCGGAGCGTCCCCAGGCTTCCACCGTTCCATCTTTTGCAGGCTTTTGTTCATCTGCACTCCCGAGCTCCATCCAATCACCATGCTTTGTAAGCATTTGGTGTAAGTCGTTTAGGCAATCCATATTGTATAACAAAACAGTTTTTCCTACGGTACATACCAATACTTCCTTACCATCTTTTTCATCTACATGCATGGTATATTCCGATGATAAAGGGGGTGTTTTTAAAACAAGCGGTTTGTCTTTTGTTCCAATTTTATTTTTCATGTTTACTTAATTTTTTTGTTAAATAATTAATGATATTTTTAAAATCGTATTCGCCATTATTTAATTAATTTTTTGATAAGTATATCTTCAATAGGAGCTTTTAGCGCTACAGCAGAATCTAGCAGGTCGTTTGGCATGGTGATGGACAATACATACTGCTGAATTTTCCAATCGTTTTCATTTTTTACAAGTATGCCGGAACCCCTGCAAATTTTCATTTGTGTATTTAAAAGTTCATCAAACCATACTAGCTTTCCAGATTTATCAAAATAAAGATGGCGGTCTATGGATTTAAAATTCCAAGCTTTTCCTTTATCAAAAATAGGTTTGGCCCATAGCATAAAACTTTTTTTATCCCAGCGTTCCGTTGCATCTGTGCCAATAAAAATCGCATCATCAGTCAAGAAACTAAAATAGGCATTGTAATCTGCTTTGGCTGCAGCTGCATTCCATGAGTCGAGTACATTGTTTATTTCTTTGCTTTCTTTGGTAGCATCTATTTGGCTGCTTTTACAACCAAGCAACATGCAAGAAACATATAGCGCTAAAAAGTATTTAAAATAAACATTGTTGGCTTTTGCATTCATGTGTAAATTTTTATTTTCAATAATACATAAAATTACTATAATATTATTTTTCTTCATTCATAAATTTAGCAACTTGTGTATTAGCCGTAACAATAAAAGTATAGTTTATGGCAGTAATTTCATAACAAACATACTATTCTACAGCCCACTTTGTTAGATAATTAGGTAAAGTGTATGTGCATGAGATATGAATTTCTAATTTAAATTATTTACTTTCCAAATATTGCTTTTTTAAATGTATTTTCTATTGTTTCCAACGGATAGAATCTAATTTGTACCAATCAAGTATAGGGTGTTAGTAGGTAAAGCCTTGGCTAATAAAAAATATGATTCCAATTGCTAGCAAATGCAAATCGCAATTTAATGATATTGGACGGCAACCCATTAGGCAGGACACAAATTACGGTGTAAATATTTTTGTTTAGGTAAAATAGCTAATAGTGGCAAAAGAATGTTATGTTTATTGAGCAAATAACGTAAACAATAAAATAATGAAAGCACTTATCATAGGCGCTACCGGCGCTACCGGAAAGGACTTGTTGAATGTACTATTACAGGATACAAACTTTACCGAAGTGGTAATATTTGTTCGTAGGACAAGTGGCATAAGACATCCCAAATTGGTAGAAGCGATAACTGATTTTGAAAAATTGGAAGAGGTATCAAATCAAATAAACGGAGAAGTGGTTTTTTCTTGCTTGGGAACTACATTAAAAGTTGCTGGCTCAAAAGACCAACAAAAACATATTGACTATGAGATTCCCTTGAAGTTTGCAGAAATTGCCCGCAACAATGGAGTATCCAAAATGATTTTGTTGTCCGCCTATGGTGCTTCTGCAGCAAGTAAAGTATTTTATTCTAAGATAAAAGGAGCGCTGGAAGATAAAATCTCGGCACTCGCATTTAAGCAGTTTGTTATTTTTAGGCCCGGTTTATTATTGAGAAATAATACGGATCGTTTTGGAGAACGAATAACGGCTTCGCTCTTAAACGGCTTGAATCGCATTGGATTGTTTAGAAAATTTCGCCCAATGCCCACGCTAACGCTTGCGCAAAAAATGGCCAAAGCGCCTGCTACACTTAGCGATGGGATGCATGTTGTAGCACTAACCGATATCTTTGATTTTTAGGAACCCAGGAAAAGGCACATCGTATAATTATTTGTGATGAAGATTTTCCCTGATAGCGATTAGAAATGATAATATGTTCTTTGCTTAAGCAGCCCTTGCATTTATAAAAGAAAACATAGATGAGAGCAGAGCGGCTGCACTAACCCATCCTATTATGTAAGCACTCAAAAATTTCTGTTCTTTATGGTATCAATGTTGTTTATTTTTTTCGTAAAGCTGTTAGAGCACCTGTGCTCCACAGTGCCCAAAAAATTAACACTGGCTGAAAAAAAAGCCGGATAAACCTTGCCTTATCCGTATCTAGTCCAAAAGCGTTGATATGGTTCACGTATTGATTGATATTTCCCGGAAAAATGAGTACATAAAATATTGCCAATGCTATACCAACCCTTACCCTTTCCTTTTTCCAAAACAACATACTGAGGCCAAAAGCCAGTTCAACTATGCCAGATAATACCACTACCAGATCTTTGCTAAGTGGAATCCAACTAGGAACCTGTGCTTGAAATGTTGCTCGCTGAAAAGTTAAATGACCTATTGCGGCCAATAGCATAAAACTGCCTAGTATTATCCTGAATACTTTTTGAACTGTATTTGTTGTAATTGTTTTGTCCATCTTGTATATTTTGAGCCTAACCTGTGAAATTGTTTTGCTGTAAATATAGACTTAATATGGTGGGTAAGGTATTGCAGCATTAGTACATTGTAAGATTGGCATAGGCGGTTGTGGAAAAGGAGAAATATATGTTGCACCGGATAAAAATGTGCAATGATTGGTTTGAATGAATACAAATTTTTAAAAGGAGAGCGGTATAAAAAAATTCCAGCATAATAATTTTCTGACAGATAGGATAACTACCCAGCTAGAGAAAAGTGGTTACGAATAAATTGGGTGGCTGTAGGAATTCGCCTGTGGCGAATTCTAGCGCAATTTGCCGAAGGCAAATTCCGTAAAACTTTGCTGAAGGTAAATTCCGTAAAACTTTACTGCAGGTAAATAAAAAAAATTCCTGAATGCAAATGCTATAAGCTGCAGCGCATAAAAATCAGCAATGATTGGTTTGAATGAATGTAAATTTTTCTACTGCCTGCCGTAAAAAATTAATAAAAATACATTAGCCTGCGGTAATTATTGAAATCGCCTGTGGCGTATTTGTAAAAGAATTGGCCACAGGCGAATTCCTACGATAGTTATATAAACATAGTGAGCAGTATTACTTGGAGACGTATAGGTATGGGAAACTTTAGAGATGTAGATTGAACAAATGGCACTATGAAAGAGTATTATATTT
>JANMGS010000868.1:0-4632 GCA_031374745.1 Ferruginibacter sp.
AAAAGCCGAAATAAGTTTTTTAAGGCAAAAAACATCAACGTTGCTGGTAAAATATTTAGCCTCGATAAAATTGAGCATGGTATTTTGAGAAGAAGTAAAATTAAATGGAGCTTGGGTTATTTAAATAAATTATTTCCAAATAAAGCAGAGAAACAATTAAGGGTAGCGCAATTAGATAACCGTATTCATTTTGCTTTAAATTGTGGAGCAAAGAGTTGTCCACCCATTGCCTTTTACAAGTCCGCTACTATAAACAATCAATTAGATGCCGCCACTACCGTTTTTCTTACTAGCGAGGTATTGTTTAAAAAAGAAAAAAATGAAGTAGAAGTCCCCATTTTACTTAGCTGGTTTCGCAGGGATTTTGGAGGTAAGAAAAAAATCATTTCTATGCTCCATTCTATGAAACTATTACCAGAAAATATTCATCCAAAAATAAAATTTAAAAAATACGATTGGACGCTTTATCTTAATAACTTTAAAAATTAAATTAAAACATGAGTAACCATTATTACAACGAAGAAGATTTAAAAAAATTTGGTAAAATAGGCGAGTTTCAAAAACCAATGGCAGATAAATTTTTTGATTGGTATGGAGAAGTTTTTGCAGAAGGTACATTAACTGCCAAAGAAAAATCTTTGATTGCGCTCGCAGTGGCGCATGCGGTACAATGCCCGTATTGTATAGATGCGTATAGCAGCGATACATACGAGAAAGGTTATAACGAAGCCCAAATAATGGAAGCCGTGCATGTAGCTGCAGCCATAAAAGGAGGTGCCGCATTGGTGCATGGAGTGCAAATGATGAATAAGGTAAAAGATATATCCATGTAACTATGAAATCATTATTAGCAGCGCATAATAAACTAGCTATTGCAAGCGAACAAATAGACGTATTGGAACATGGCGCCACCGGACTTTTTACTTTAATTCCTTTTCAACAAAAGTTAATAGAGAGTAATTTGTATCCGTTAAAGCCCACTACTATCTCTGTATTTCAAATTAATGTGGGCAAAATGTGCAACCAAGTTTGCAAGCATTGCCATGTAGATGCCGGACCAGATAGGAAGGAGATTATGACACAGGAAACCATGCAACAATGTTTGGAGGTATTGAGGGCAAACCCCAATTTACAAACAGTAGATCTAACTGGTGGTGCTCCCGAAATGAATCCAAATTTTAGGTGGTTTGTAGAAGAAATAAAAAAATTGGATAGGCATATTATTGTAAGATGTAACCTTACCATTATTAGGGCCAATAAAAAATATTTTGACCTGCCGGAGTTTTTCAAATTGAATGAAATTGAGGTAGTTTCATCCCTTCCTTTTTATAGTAAAGACAGAACCGACAAGCAAAGAGGTGATGGTGTTTTTGAAGATTCTATCAAAGCTTTACAAATGCTAAACGAAGTAGGGTATGGAATGGAAGGCAGTAATTTGAAATTAAATTTGGTGTATAACCCGGCAGGATCTTTTTTGCCTCCATCTCAAACAGCGCTGGAAAAGGAATTTAAGACTGCTTTGCAAAATGATTTCGGTATCTATTTTCACGAATTGTATGCTATAACCAATTTGCCTATCAGTCGCTTTTTAGATTATTTATTGCAGAGTGGCAATTACGAAAAGTACATGGAAAAATTATTGGATGCATACAACCCAATGGCAGCCGCAAATGTAATGTGCCGCTCTACCATTTCTGTAGGCTGGGATGGCTTTTTGTATGACTGCGATTTTAACCAAATGTTAGAAATGAAAGTAGATTCTAATAGCAACCACATTTCTAATTACAACAATACAACTTTACAAAATAGGGATATAATAGTAAACCAACATTGCTACGGGTGTACCGCTGGTGCAGGAAGTAGTTGTGGAGGTACATTAGCTTAATTAATCAAGATATCAATTTTACATAATGTCATTAGAATATTTAGAAACTACACGAAATGTATACAAAGAAGCAGCCGAAAAACCATCGATTGGATTGTGCTGCACCACTACACCCATATGGCAATTGCCGGGTTTAAACATGCCTGTAATAATGCAACAAATGAACTATGGTTGTGGCAGTACAGTTAATCCAAGAGATCTAGCAAACGATCCCAAAATTTTGTATGTGGGTGTAGGTGGAGGAATGGAACTGCTCCAATTTGCCTATTTTAGTAGACAAAAACATGGCGTAATAGGCGTAGATGTGGTAGACGAAATGTTGGCCGCTAGTGAAAGAAATTTTGAAGAAGCAGAAAAATTAAATCCTTGGTTTGATAAGAATTTTGTTGATTTAAGAAAAGGCGATGCGCTAAACTTACCTGTAGAAGATAATAGCATTGATATTGCAGCCCAAAATTGTTTGTTCAATATTTTTAAACAAGAAGAATTAAAAAAGGCATTGGAAGAAATGTATAGGGTATTAAAACCAAGAGGAAGGTTGGTAATGAGCGACCCAACCTGTGAAACAGAAATCCCAGAAGTTTTAAGAGAAGATGAAAGATTGCGGGCGCTATGCCTAAGTGGCTCATTGCCTTTAAAAGATTACATAAAAATGATAACCGATGTAGGTTTTGGAACAATAGAAATAAGGGCAAAAAGACCATACAGAATTTTGGACCCTAAAAATTATGCCACAGAAAAATTAATTTTTATTGAAAGTGTTGAAGTGTGTGCTATTAAAGACCCGATGCCCTCAGATGGACCATGTGTGTTTACAGGTAAAACCGCCATTTATTTTGGTGATCAAGATTTTTTTGATGATGAAAAGGGACATGTTTTAATGCCAAATCAACCTATGGCAGTTTGTGATAAAACAGGAGGAAATCTTGCTGCACTTAAGCGAAATGATATTTTTATTTCTGAGTCTACTTATTTTTATGATGGTGGGGGATGTTGTTAATTAAGTAAAAAAAGAACTACAATGGAGTTATTAAACGAAACAAAACAGTTTTTAATAAATAAAGGAATAGATAACCCAGCGGTAGGCGTAGTGTTGGGTACAGGATTGCATAAAATATTGGATGATGTAGAAATTTTGCAAACATTGCCATACAATGAAATTCCAAATTTTCCTGTAAGTACGGTTGAGTTTCACAAAGGGAATTTAATTTATGGAAAAATTGCCGACAAATTTGTATTGATTATGCAAGGCAGGTTTCACCAATACGAAGGGTATGCAATGGAGCAAATTGTGTTTCCTGTAAGAGTTATGAAATTGCTTGGTGTAAAAACATTGTTGCTCACCAATGCAGCCGGTGGAATAAACCTACATTTTAAAAAAGGAGATTTGGTGTTGTTAGATGACCATATAAACCTACAAAGTGGCAATCCTTTAACTGGACAAAATTTAAACGAATTGGGCGATCGGTTTCCAGATATGAGTGCACCGTACGATGCGGGTTTAAATAAATTGCTCAAAGAAAAAGCAGCGGGTTTATCAATAGATTTGAAAAAAGGTGTCTATGCTGCAGTAAATGGCCCAAACCTCGAAACGAGGGCGGAGTATCGTTATTTAAAAGTGATAGGTGCCGATATGGTAGGTATGAGTACCGTGCCAGAAGTAATAGCTGCAAACCACTGTAAAATCGCTTGTGCAGCTATTTCTGTAATAACAGATGAATGTGACCCCGATAATTTGAAGCCAGTAAACATTGCCGAAATAATTGAAGTGGCTGGACAAGCCGATATAAAAGTGGCAGCACTTTTAAAAGAAACCATTACTGCTTTAAAATAGGTTACGATGAATAATGCCGTTATCATTTTTGTAAAGAACCCGGTACTAGGCAAAGTAAAGACCAGATTGGCTGCTACCATTGGCGATGAAAAAGCACTGGATATTTATTTACAATTATTGTCACATACTTTGCTGTCAGTAAAAGAAATAATGGCTGATGTATTTGTTTATTTTTCTGATACAATCGACGAAGATATTTTTGAATATGAAAATATTTTTTTCAGGAAAATCCAAAATGGAAATAATTTAGGAGAACGTATGCAACATGCTTTTGAAGAAGTATTTGACTTGTGGTACGATAAAGTAATTATCATTGGCACCGATTGCCCTGGTATTGATTTGGATTTATTGGATGAATCATTTGAAGCATTGGACAATGCAGATGTAGTTATCGGGCCCGCTGCCGATGGTGGGTATTATTTGCTTGGTATGAAAAAACTATACCCACAATTATTTCAAAATATTAATTGGAGCACGGCTTCTGTTTTAAATTCCACTATAGATTCCTGTAAAGCGCAAAACCTTACACATTTATTACTTCCCATGTTGCATGATATAGATGAGGAAAAAGATCTGATTCATTTTACAAACATGCTACAATAGAAACGGTATAATCAGTAATATCCTTTCACTGTTGGTATATATAAGAAGCTTCCAATTCCAGCGTTCGAAAACCGAGGAGTAGCCGTTGTTGGTATGCAGCGTAAGCAAAGAAGCCAAGCGTACCAACAACTCGTGTAGCGTTCCAGAAAAAAGTTATATTTTTATTTTTATGAAAATGAATTACCCTACAGAGTGGCCTCAGTTTTATACTGCCACAATACTTAACTGGCAACATCTTCTTCAAGAAGACAAATACAAAAATATAATAGTAGAAAGTTTACAATTCTGTGTAAAAGAAAACAAAGTAAAA
>JANMGS010000879.1:0-11318 GCA_031374745.1 Ferruginibacter sp.
ATATGATATAGCAAAAATAAGGATTGGACAAAAATTAGTCCTAAAATTGGATAGTTACAAAGGGCAGGTTTTTGATGCCAAGGTTACCAAGATTAATCCAATAATGAATGAAAAATCGAAATCGTTTACCATAGAAGCAGATTTTGTAACAAAGCCCGAAACACTTTTTCCAAACCTTACTGCCGAAGCAAATATCATTCTTCAAACGAAGGATAAAGCATTGCTTATACCCAGAAATTATTTAATAGACGAGGAATATGTGTTGATGGATGCAGGCAAAGAAAAAAGAAAAGTTATTGTTGGATTAAAAGATTACCAGAAAGTAGAAATAGTAAGTGGTTTAACAGAACAAGATATCATCATCAAGCCAGGCAAATGAATGTTAGATTAATTTTTAGTATTGCAAAATCGCTGCTGTTGGCAAGGTTTAAACAAACCATGGTAGCCGCCATTGGTGTAACTTTTGGCATTGCCATGTTTATAACGTTGCTCAGTTTTATGACGGGTTTAAACGATTTGTTGGATGGCTTGATTTTAAACCGTACGGCGCATGTTCGTTTGTACAACGAAATTAAACCAAGTATAAATCAACCCATTAATATTGATTCGGCATACAAAAACAGCTACAACTTTGTTAGCTCCATAAAATCGAGTGGTACCCGGCAGGGGCTTTACAACAGTGAAGCTATCATGCAAAGTTTAAAAAAGGATGAACAGGTACTCGGTTTTGCCCCAAGAATAGTAGCGCAAGTTTTTTTTAATGATGGGGCTATAGATATAACTGGAGTGGTGAATGGAATAGAAATAGAAGCGGAAACTTCTTTATTTTTCTTTGCTGATTATATAACGGAAGGTAAGGCGCTTGATTTAAAAAATATTTCTAATAGCATTATATTGGGAAAGGGTTTGTCAGAAAAATTGTTGGTAAATATTGGAGATGTAATACAAGTAACTACGCCAAAGGGTGAAATATTTCCATTAAAGGTTGTTGGAATTTTTCAATCTGGTATTATGGAACTAGATAAAACGCAGAGCTATGCAGCTATTAATACAACCCAAAAATTACTGGGCAAGCCCAATAATTATATAACGGATATCAATATAAAGCTGAAGGATTTGGCTACAGCACCTCTTGTGAGCAAGGCATATGCACAGTTATATGGTACGGATGCAGAAGATATTCAAACGGCCAATGCACAGTTTGAGACAGGTAGTTTTGTGCGTACCATTATTTCTTATTCGGTGGGTATTGTTTTGCTTATTGTAGCTGGCTTTGGTATTTATAATATTTTAAACATGATGATATATGAAAAAATGGATTCTATTGCCATACTAAAAGCAACTGGTTTTTCTGGTAAAGATGTAAAACGGATATTCCTTGTAATAGCTATGGCCATTGGCTTTTTTGGAGGATTGTTTGGTTTGTTGTTCGGTTTTTTACTGTCATCGGTAATTGATCAAATCCCTTTCAATACAGCATCATTGCCTACTATAAAAACGTATCCGATAAATTATAACCCTTTATTTTATACCATAGGGATTGTTTTTTCTTTAATCACCACATATTTAGCAGGATTTTTCCCTGCCAATAAAGCAAGCAAAATAGATCCGGTAATCATTATCAGAGGTAAATAGTATGAGCGAAATAATATTAGAAGCAAAAAAGATAAATAAATATTTTCATGATCCATTAACGGTAAAAGTATTGGATGATATTACATTTGTTATCAATAAAGGGGAATTTGTTTCTGTTATTGGTAAGTCTGGTTGTGGTAAGTCTACTTTATTATATATCCTATCTACTATGGATACTGATTATGAAGGAGAATTGTATTTAGACAATGAAATAATGAGGGGAAAAAAAGAAAAACAATTGGCAAAAGTTCGTAACGAGAAAATCGGTTTTGTCTTTCAGTTTCATTATTTATTGAATGAATTTTCGGTTTTAAAAAATGTGATGCTACCCGGTTTAAAGCTTGGCAGGTTTGCAGAGAAAGAAGTAGAGCACAGGGCAATGGAGAAACTCAAGATACTTGGTATTGAAAAATTAGCGAACAAAAACGCTTCGCAAATTTCTGGTGGCGAAAAGCAAAGAGTAGCCATTGCCCGTGCGCTTATAAATGACCCGCTCATCATTATGGGTGACGAGCCTACAGGCAATTTGGACAAGAAAAACAGCGAAGTCGTATTTGGTATTTTTGAGCAATTAACCAAAGAGTTTAACCAAACCTTATTGGTGGTAACACATGATAACGAATTTGCAAATAAAACAACCCGGATAATAGAAATGGAAGACGGCAGAATAATAAAGCAATAGTTTCTTTAACTTCAATAAATGGCAAAGAAAAATATTTTAGTAACAAAAGCATCTGGCTTAATAGACCAGTTTTCTGAGGAAAAACTGAGGCATTCCCTCGCTAAATCTGGTGCAAATGCCGATTTAATAAACAGCATCATTTTGGATATACAACCAAAATTGTACAATGGTATTCCTACAAAAAAGATTTATCAAATGGCGTTTGGCTTTTTAAGAAAGAGCTCCCGTAGCAGTGCCGGTAGGTATAATTTGAAAAGGGCCATCATGGCATTGGGGCCATCTGGATTTCCTTTTGAACAATACATTGCCGCCATTTTTAAATGGCAAGGTTACAAAGTACAAACACATCTATTTATGGAAGGTGCATGTGTAACGCATGAAATAGATGTACTGGCCGAAAAAGATGATCATTTTTATTTGATAGAATGTAAATACCATAATGGACTAGGAGTGGTGAGCGATGTAAAAGTGCCGCTCTATATTCATTCCCGTTATAGGGATGTTTTAAACCAATGGAATAAAACTTCCCAATCAAAACCCTTGAAAGGTTGTGTTGTAACAAATACTAAATTTTCATCAGATGCTATTAAATATGGGGATTGTTCGGGTTTGTATATGTTGGGCTGGGATTATCCTTTAAAGAAAAGTCTACGTAATCTAGTAGACGAATCCCGACTATACCCAATTACTTGTCTTACCACTTTGACCATTGCTGAAAAAGCAACTATATTGGAAAAAGGAATTGTCTTGTGTTCATCACTCATTGGGCATGAAGCGCTATTATCCGAATCAGGTATTAAGCAAAATAGGATTACAAATATCATGGCAGAAATAAAATCATTGTGTACATAATTTTCTTTAAAAAGAAGGACCGGATATAAATCCAGTCCCGTTTAGTTTTTTACCCCGTGAAAACAGATACAAATCTATCTGCTATCTACATTTTATGCAATGATCAAAATCATTACTATTTGTGATTCAAGTTATTGCTAATAGTTTCAATAAATTACATTGCAACATACTTCTACTGATTAATATCAGAAAATAGGATGAATCCCATCATTTTATTACAGCTATTTTGCTAATACCTTGCAATTATTGCAAACCACTAAACTTTTTTTTATGAACAACAAAGGTAAAATAGTAACTGCAGCTGCTATTGGAGCAGCAGTAGGTACAGCCCTTGGCGTACTTTTTGCCCCAGATAAAGGGAAGGATACCAGAAAGAAAATAAAAGATAAAAGCAACGAACTGGCAAATGATGTAAGAAATACCATTAGCAAAGGCAAAGAAAAATTTGCATCTATTGTGCACAGTAATAAAGATGCTGGTATTGATAATATTGACCCAATTCTTTAATGTACCGCTGTAAAAATTATAGAAATGGAAAAAGTACTTGGCAAAATGGAAGACTTGGCAACAAGCATAAAGGAATACGCCGACTTAAGAATCGAGCGTGCAAAGCTACAACTTGTTGAAAAAACTTCGGCTGTAATGTCAAATTTTGCAGCAGGGATGGTGGTTATTGTTGTTTTTTTGCACTTCCTAATTTTTAGTAGTGTTGCGCTATCTTTTGGTATTAGCGATCTAATTGGAAAAACCTGGGCTGGGTTTTTAATAGTTGCAATATTGTATCTCGTTATTGGCATTGTTATTTGGTCTGCCAGAATTAAAATAATCCGATTGCCCATTATGAATGCATTGATCTCTCAATTTTTCAGTAAAGATGAAGAAGATTAAAAGCATACAAGAATTAAAAAATGAAAAAAATAGGATTGCACAGGCACAAGTGGATTTATTAAGTAAGATAAAGAATAATTGGCATGAATTGAAATGGAGTTTACATCCTAGAGATTTATCCAAAGGCAAACTAGAACAAGTAATGAATGATAAGGCTGACATAGGTGTTTATAGTGAAAGCATTTTAAAGAAAAGTTTCACGTATGCACTTATATTAATTGTCGAAAAATTGGCTGATAAAATAAGCAATAAATTAGAGGGTATCATAAAAAAGTAACAGTGCCTATCAATCCTCTTTAGAAATTATACAACTATTAAAACAAAAGCCATGTCATATAATTTTGAAAAATATGCTTCTAAAGGCAATGAGTTTGTTAATATTATTGCAGAGGATTTAAAAGTGCCCAAAGAAAAAGCTGGAAGAATTATACGTGCAGTTTTTCATGCTTTGCGTAATCGTATTAGTCATGAAGAATCTTTTCAATTGCTAGCGCAATTGCCCATGGCACTAAAAGGCGCTTATGTAGATGGTTGGAAGTTTGAAAAAGATTATCTAAGGATAACCCATCTTACAGATTTTTTGGACGAAATAAGAAAGGAGGATGGCGAACTTGCTGGGTTTGATTTTGGTAATGATGGCACAGCAAAATTGGCTGTTATTGCTGTATTTAAAGCATTGAGTTATTTTATTTCGGAAGGTGAGTTGGATGATATATTTGCAGCATTACCGAAAGAAATAAGGGAATTTATTCAGAAAAAAGTAGTAGCAAAGAAGATGATTTTTTAAAGTAAATTTAATTTGGTGAATTGATTCGGCCACATTGTAAAAAAGTATGAAGTGGGTAACTATAATCTTCTGTATCAAACAGAATTTTCTATTAACCATACCTGAATAAAAGCAACTTGTTTTTTTACGATTCATAGCATATTCAATTGTCTGATGAATCTAAAACACTTTTTTACTTTAAACAATTAATTTATGCCTGTCAAATATTAGGGGTATTGATATGTCCGATAAATTAATAATGTAACTTGTATTCATGAGTAGCGTGAAGCTGTCTATCATATTTAAATAAACTTTGGTCAAATAAAAAAGTTAGCGCTAAAACAGCAACGAACACATGAATGTAAAATACCCTTTAGAAAATGCGCATACTTTATCTGTAGAAGAAGTTGTTACAGCTTTGGAAACAAATCCTCAAAATGGTATCAGCAGCGGAGAAGCAACGAAACGTATCGCAAAATTTGGTACAAATATATATGCTGCGCAAAAACAAAAATCAGTTTTGTTGATGCTTTTGTTGCAATTTAAAAGTCCCATTGTTTATTTATTATTGTTTGCAGTAGCGGTTACTATTTATTTTCAAAATTATATTGAGGCTATTGCTATTGGTGTAGTCATTTTTGTAAATGCATTGATTGGTTTTTTTATGGAGTTGCAAGCCCGTAGCTCCATGAATGCGTTAAAGGAAATGGACGTTATACTTTCCAAAGTTATTCGTGATGGGAAAACCTTGCATATCCCTTCCGAAAAAATTACGGTAGGTGATTTAATTTTATTGGAGGCAGGAGATATAATACCTGGCGATGCACATTTAGTAGAAATAAATCAATTGCAATGCGATGAATCATCACTTACTGGTGAATCGCTTCCTACAGAGAAAAATACTGCAACGCTACCGAAAGAAACTGCCCTTGGCGACCAATTAAATATGGTTTTCAAAGGCACATCAGTAATAAATGGAAATGGAAAAGCAGTAATTACAGGTATTGCAAAAAATACCCAGTTGGGCACCATCACTTCTTTAGTAGATAAACATAAAGAAACTGCAACACCTCTCGATAATAAAATAGCTGCATTAAGTAAGAAGCTTATTTGGATAACATTAATTATGACATCTGTTTTTGCAGTTACTGGATTCATACAAGGAAAACATTGGGTATTAATTTTAGAAACTTCTATTGCTTTGGCCGTAGCAGCTTTTCCTGAAGGTTTGCCAATAGTATCTACTGTTGCTTTGGCCTATGGCATGTTGCTCATGGCTAAACGAAATGCTATTGTAAAAAAACTATCTGCAGTAGAAACACTGGGAAGCACTACTGTTATTTTAACAGATAAAACGGGAACGCTTACTGAGAACAAAATTTATGTTGATACCTTTTCTTTTCCAGAAGAAAATAGTAAGGTAACTATAGAAAATGACAGCTTAAAATATGGAGAAGGTAGTATTGAAAAAAGCAACATTAATGTAGAAAAATTAATATTGATTGGTGCCTTGTGCAATAATGCAGCACCAAAACAAGCCGAAGATAAAAAGAAATTATTGGGCGATCCCATAGAGATTGCATTGATACATTTGGCAGATGCATCTGGCTCTTCAGCCGATGAGCAAAAAGCGGATTACGAAAGAATAGCGGAAATGCCTTTTAACTCCGATACTAAAATAATGGGCACTTTGCATAAAAGCAAAAGCGGAAACTTTGTAGCGGCAAAAGGATCGGTAGAGCATTTATTGGAGAAGTGTACCAAGATAATTGTTGGAGAGGCAGAAAAGGAATTGGGAGACGATGATAGAAAAAAAATAATTGGAGCATCAGAAAAAATGGCTGCAGATGGTTTGAGGGTTTTGGCATTTGCATACAAAGAAGAAAGTAATATTAGTAAAGATGCTTTTTTAGATAACTTGGTATATGTAGGCATGATTGGTTTTTTAGACCCACCAAGGATGGATATAAAAGATGCCATACTGAGTTGTAGAAAAGCAGGAATAAAAATAGTAATGATAACGGGTGATCACCCAATGACAGCATTAAATATTGCAAAAAAAGTAGGCTTGGTAGATGAAGCTGAGGAAAAAGTAATTGCTGGAAGTGATTTGCCTGAAATGGATACGATAAAGGAGGAGTGGGAGAAAAAAATATTAGAAACAGCCGTATTTGCACGTACTACACCTAAACAAAAATTAGAAATAGTTACCGTTTTTCAGAAGGCTGGTAATATTGTAGCTATGACGGGCGACGGTGTGAATGATGCACCTGCATTAAAAAAAGCTGATATTGGTATTGCGATGGGATTAAGAGGAACACAAGTAGCAAAAGAAACAGCTAGCATCGTTTTAAAAGATGATTCGTTTACGTCAATAGCAGAAGCTGTTTCACATGGCAGAGAAATATTTCAAAATATACAAAAGTTTGTTGTCTATTTAGTGTCGTGCAATTTGAGTGAAATATTTATTGTAACTGCATTGGGTTTTATTGCTCCTGCAGCTACATTGTTACCATTGCAAATTTTATTTTTAAATATGGTGACGGATGTTTTTCCTGCATTGGCACTTGGCTTAGGCAAAGGCGATAAAACGGTAATGGACAGACCTCCAAGAGATTCAAAAGATCTTATTGTTTCCAACAAAGGTTGGATTACTATTGGCTTATATTCTTTATTGATGACACTTGCCGTTATAGCAGCAGTTTTATATTGTAAGGAATTTCTTTTGGTAGATAATAAAACTGCCAACAATATAGCGTTTATTACGCTTGCATTTTCACAATTATTTCATGTGTTCAACATGGCATCTGTACAATCAAAAATATTTATAAACGAGATTACTAAAAATATATTTGTTTGGTTGGCCATAATAATTTGCATAGGTTTAGTTTTATTGGTATTTGTTGTACCTCAAATGCGAATGGTGCTGGGTTTAGATATACTTAGCATTGATGTGTGGACAGTGACAATTATAGCGAGTTTAATACCGTTGTTATTGGTACAGTTGTATAAATTTATTTTCGGTAAAAAAGAAAAATAAAATGAGTGAATTTAAATGTACATCTTAATAAGACGTGCACGAAAATATTTTTCGTTTAATCTATAAAAAAATGTCCGCAAACAATTTCAACATAAATGGCTTAACCGACGAGCAAGTAATTATTGCAAGGGAAAAGTATGGGGATAATACATTACAGTACAAAAAAGAAAATGGGTTTTTACATGCGCTGATAAGTTTAGTAAAAGAACCAATGCTTATCTTATTGTTGGTAGCATCTTCTATTTATTTTATTAGTGGCGACGTTGGGGACGGAATTTTTATGGTATCTGCCATCATTTTAGTGTCTACTATTTCTTTGTACCAAGATAGTAGAAGCAGAAATGCTTTAGAAAAATTAAAAAGCTTTGCACAACCACATAGTAAAGTAATAAGAAATGGAGCGGTTGTAGAAATAAAAAGCGAGGAGTTGGTTGTGGGCGATAGCCTAATGGTGGAAGAAGGTACATCAATAGCGGCAGATGGACAGATTGTACATTCCAACGATTTTTCTGTAAATGAATCTATACTAACGGGTGAATCTTTTGCAGTAAGTAAAGATAAAACAAGCAAGGATAATTTTATTTATCTCGGTACAAGTGTAGTAGGAGGCTTGGCCATTGCTACCATTACCGCTATTGGTAAAGAAACCCGCTTAGGAAAAATAGGAAAAAGTTTAGAAGAAATACAAGAAGAGAAAACACCATTGGAATTGCAGATAAATAATTTTGTAAAGAAAATGGTGATTGCAGGAGCTGTTATTTTTTTAATTGTATGGGCAGTAAATTATTTCCAATCTTATAAATTGCTGGATAGTTTGTTAAAAGCACTTACGCTAGCCATGAGTATTTTACCCGAAGAAATACCTGTAGCGTTTACAAGCTTTATGGCGCTGGGCGCATGGAGATTGATGAAATTGGGTATTGTGGTAAAACAAATGAAAACGGTAGAAACGTTGGGCAGTGCTACTGTAATTTGTACAGATAAAACAGGCACCATTACCGAAAATAAAATGAGTTTGGCAAAAATCTTTGTGTTGGCTACCAATAAAATCTCTACAGTGGAGGATGCTGCCTTAGAAGAAGAAAAAGAATTGATAACGTTAGCCATGTGGGCAAGTGAACCCATTGCATTCGACCCTATGGAAATAGCTTTGCATAGTGTGTACCAAAAAATAGTAAAAGTAGATGAACGCCCTGGATATAAATTGATACACGAATATCCTCTAAGTGGAGAGCCACCAATGATGACGCATATTTTTGAAAACAGTGCTGGCAAAAGAATTATAGCTGCTAAAGGCGCACCCGAGGCATTGATGAATATTGCTAACCTTACTAAAAATGAAAAACTAGAAATTGAAGAAGCAATAAAAATAATAACAATAGAAGGATACCGTGTATTGGCAGTGGGGGAAGCTGTATTTGATGGCGATAATTTTCTTGATACACAGCAGGAGTATACATTTGTTTTTAAAGGCATTGTTGGATTTTACGACCCTCCCAAGAAAAATATCCTATCGGTATTAAACGATTTTTATACGGCTGGTATTTCTGTAAAAATAATAACTGGCGATAATGCCGCCACTACGGAGGCTATTGCAAAACAAATAGCATTTAAAGGGTATGAAAAGAGTATCAGTGGGGATGAGCTGATGAAACTAGATGAAGCCAATTTAAAAGTAAGCGTAGCCAATACCAATATTTTTACAAGAATGTTTCCTGATGCAAAATTAAAAATTATCAATGCTTTAAAAGCCAATAATGAAATTGTAGCTATGACCGGTGATGGGGTAAATGATGGTCCTGCACTAAAAGCCGCCCATATTGGTATTGCTATGGGCAAAAAGGGAACGGAGATTGCCAAGCAAGCAGCTTCACTTGTTTTGGCAGATGATGATTTATCAAAGATGGTTGATGCTGTGGGCATGGGTCGAAAAATTTATGCAAACCTTAAAAAAGCAATACAATACATCATCTCCATACATATTCCTATTGTACTCACGGTATTTATCCCATTGGCCCTGGGCTGGGTATATCCTAATATTTTTTCGCCTGTGCATATTATTTTTTTAGAATTAATTATGGGACCTACCTGTTCTATCATTTACGAAAATGAACCCATGGAAAAAAATACCATGCTACAAAAGCCGCGTACATTTACCAATACTTTTTTTAATTGGAAAGAACTATCAACAAGTATTGTTCAAGGTTTAATGATAACTGCCGGCACTTTATTTGCTTATCAATATGCAGTAATCAATGGGTACAGCGAAGCAATTACCCGTACAATGGTATTTACAGTTTTAATAGCTGCTAATATTTTTTTAACATTGGTAAATCGTTCTTTTTATTATTCCATTTTTACAACCATGAAATATAAAAATAATTTAGTACTACTTATCATTAGCATAACCATTGGTATTACTGCTTTGTTATTGTACATAAAACTATTTGCCGATTTTTTTGGGTTTGATTACTTAAATATTGAAAAAATTGGAATAAGTATGGTGATTGGTTTTTTAAGTGTAGTGTGGTATGAAATAGTGAAATTGTATAAAAGAAAAAAAGCACAAAACGGTATGATTTATTTTACGAAATTTTAAATAAACAAATATGAACTGGTATGTAATAATAATTGTTGGAATTGTTTCAATAGGCTTAGTGGTATTTACCATTATTCGCAATCAAAAAGATAAAAATGATTTTGTGCAAAAAGTGAACAATGATTACCCTAAAAAAAAGGAAGAAGAGGGTGATGTAGAAATAAAAGAAGAAAATTTAAAATAGGGAGAAATTAATGAAGACTTTGGTGGGTTTTATCTGCTAAGTAGCCAATACAGGTTTTAGCACAGTAGATAAATTAAACCAGCCATTAGAATAGTTTATCGTATAATTGCTGTATTTATTTATGTAGAACTCAGTAATAAGCTGCGGCTAAAAAAACCGCTGAGATAATGGGGGCACAGCGTTTACACAGCGTTTTGCTGCGCAGTCTCATTTAACTCATTTTTTTTTGGAGAATTTGACTGAGAAAATTTTAATTGCTTGTTTAAAATTTCTTTTCATTTTATTATTGGTTTTTAGTATTAAATTTACGTATGGAGAAACAGAAATTGGAAATGGCTAACGAAGTACATCGATACGAAGGCTTATTTAACCATGCTTCTATGGGTATTATTATTGTGGATAGTAAGAGTATTATTCAATCTGTGAATCCCTTTGCATTAAACCTTTTTGGTTATAAAATACACGAAGTTGTGGGTAATCCAATTGAATTGCTCATTCCACAACGCTTTCAGCATAAACACGTAGGTCACAGAGATGGGTATATTAAAAATCCAAAAAGCCGACCAATGGGTGTAGGTTTGGATTTGTTTGCTGTGAAAAAGGATGGCAATGAATTTCCTGTAGAAGTAAGCTTGGGCAAATACGATAACAATGGCGAAAAAAATGTGATTG
>JANMGS010000303.1:0-8110 GCA_031374745.1 Ferruginibacter sp.
ATTCTTTTTCTTTGTGCTGCAATTTCAGATTCTTGTAATTGTGGTTCACTCAATATTTCGCTTACAAATTCACTACCAAGTTGCGGAGCAAGTTCTTTTAACAACCGGTCTGCCATCGCAAGTTGATGGTCTGCCGTCATACGCATACCCAAACCAAATTCTGCATTGTCTTCAAACAATGAATTGGACCACGCCGGACCCTGTCCAAGTTTATTGGTTGTCCAAGGAGTAGTTGGTAGGTTTCCGCCATAAATAGACGAACAACCTGTAGCATTTGCAATCAATAACCGATCACCAAATAATTGTGATAGTAATTTTAAATAAGGGGTTTCGCCACAACCAGCACAAGCGCCAGAAAATTCAAACAGTGGCTCCATAAACTGTGCGCCATGTACAGTGGAAAAATTAATCTCCGAACGATTGTTCCATGGCAGGTCTTCAAAGAAACGAATATGTTCTTTTGCTTTTTGTAGCACTGGTTCTTTCTCTGCCATGTTGATGGCTTTTAAATTCCTGTTAAGTGGGTCAGTAGCAGGACAAACTTCCACACATAAGTTACAACCTGTGCAATCTTCTGCATATACTTGTAAGGTATATTTCGTTTCTGGAAAACCCCTGGAATTTATAGGGGCAAACTGAAAACCTTCAGGCGCTTTTTTCAAATAATCTTCATGATAAAATTTAGCCCTTATCACACTATGCGGACATACATACGCACAGTTACCACACTGTATGCATGTATCAGGCTCCCATATGGGTACCAAATCTGAAATATTTCGTTTCTCCCATTTGGTTGTTCCGCTTGGATAAGTACCATCTACCGACATTTTGCTTACAGGAATTTTATCACCTTGGCCGGCCATCATCATTGCCGTAACATCTCTCACGAAACCAGGCGCATCGTTGGCAACTACAGATAGCATTTCTGATGTTGATGTAGCCAAAGAGGGAACAGTTACTTCAAATAAATTGGCAAGCGTAGCATCTACCGCTTCAAAATTTTGTGCTACAATTGCTTTGCCTTTTTTTGAATATGTTTTTTCGATGGCGTGTTTTATTTGTTGAATAGCTTCCTCTTTTGGTAATACACCACTTAACGCAAAAAAACATGTTTGCATAATGGTATTTATCCTTCCATTCATACCAGTGTCTTTTGCAACAGTGCTTGCATCAATAATATAAAACAAGAGTTTTTTGTCAATTATTTCTTGCTGTACATTGCCTGGCAATTGGTTCCAAACATGCTCTTTTGAGTAAGGACTGTTTAATAAAAAAGTTCCACCCGGTTTAATAAACTGAAGCATCTCCACTTTTTCAGTAAAATTAAATTGGTGGCATGCTATAAAATCCGCTCTTGTAATGAGGTAAGGCGCTCTTATTGGATGAGGCCCGAAACGCAAATGTGATACCGTTCTTGCGCCAGATTTTTTTGAGTCGTACACAAAATATCCTTGGGCAAAAAGGTCTGTGTTTTCACCAATTATTTTTATGCTATTTTTATTTGCACCTACCGTACCATCGGCACCTAATCCGAAAAACAATGCTTGCCTCCATTCAGACTCGTCCAATGAATAAGATTCGTCATAATCTAAACTAGTATGTGTTACATCATCGTTTATACCAATGGTAAAATGATTTTTTGCTTTGCTTCCTTTTAATAATTCATCGTAAATACCTTTTACCATTGCTGGCGTAAACTCTTTGGATGAAAGCCCATAACGACCGCCAATTATAACGGGCAATTTGGATAATTTACCTTGTTGTAAACCTTCTACCAAAGCAGATAGCACATCCTGATAAAGTGGCTCTCCTGTAGCGCCAGCTTCTTTTGTACGGTCTAGTACTGCAATGGTTTCTACTGATTTTGGTAAGGCATTTAGAAAATGTAATACAGAAAATGGACGATATAGTTTTACTGCCACAACACCCGTTTTTTCTCCATTTTTATTTAGTGCTGCTACAGTTTCAGCAACTGTTTCTGCACCAGAACCCATAATAATAGTTACCTGTTTTGCATCTGTTGCCCCGTTGTATTCAAAGAGTTCATATTTTCTACCAGTCATTTGTTCAAATGCTTTCATGGTATCTTCTACAATGCCTGGTGTTTTATCATAAAAACTATTTACGGTTTCTCTACCCTGAAAATAGACATCTGGGTTTTGTGCGGTCCCTCTAATAAATGGATGATCTGGATTTAATGCTCTTTTTCTATGTGCAAAAACATATTCATCGGGTATCATTTTTTTTATTTGAACATCCGTGAGCAATTGCAATTTGTTTACTTCATGTGAAGTGCGAAAACCATCAAAAAAATGCATAAAGGGAATCCTGGATTTAAGGGTTGCCGCTTGTGCAATTAATGCAAAGTCGTGTGCTTCTTGCACACTTGCCGAGCCTAGTATGGCAAAGCCGGTTGTTCTGGCTGCCATTACATCTTGATGGTCGCCAAAGATTGATAATCCTTGTGCAGCTAAAGAACGAGCGGCAATATGAAAAACAGTAGCAGTGAGTTCGCCGGCAATTTTATACATATTTGGCAGCATAAGCATCAGGCCTTGCGATGCCGTAAAAGTAGTGGTCATAGCACCTGTTTGTAAAGCGCCATGCACTGTACCAGCAGCACCACCTTCGCTTTGCATTTCTATTACATCTGGTACGCTTCCCCAAATGTTTTTTATTCCTTTGGCACTCCATTCATCTGCCAGCTCTGCCATGGTGGACGATGGTGTAATAGGATAGATAGCGCATACTTCATTTACACGATAAGCGACATAAGCTGCTGCTTCGTTTCCATCTATTGTTGCTATTAATTTATTTTTAGCTGGCATTGGTCATTTCATTTACAGGTTCTTTAATCATTTCTATCGCATGGCAGGGGCATTGCTCGTAACACACACCACATCCGGTGCATGCATCATACTCAAAATGGTATCTGTTGCCAGGCCCAAGTTTTATGATAGCATCTTCGGGACAAGCTGCAAAACAACCATCACATTCAAAGCAGTTTCCACAGCTGAGGCATCGTTGTGCTTCGTAGCGCACTTCTTTTTCTGCTAAGCCTCCTATTACTTCATCAAAACTTTTTATTGCTATTTGTGGTTCAAGCTTTTCTTGTTCTTTTTGTGGAGCATCTGTTTTATACCACATGTGCAATTTCCTATAACCTGCTGTTGGATGTTTTTCTGGTCTTTCAAATAGTTGTTTGCGCAAATAAGCATCCATATATTTCGCAGCTTTTTTTCCATGACCTATTGCAATGGTGGCACTTCTTTCTCCAAAAATAATATCACCGCCTCCAAAAATCCCGTCATAACCCGTCATACGCTCAGCATTTAAAATCAACGTGCCATCTTCTTTCAAGCCAATATCAGAAATGCTTCTGAGAAAAGCGGTATCTCCTTCTTGTCCTAGTGCTAGTAGTAAAAAATCTGTTTCTATTGTTTCATACACACCTGTACCAATGAGTGTTTTGTTTTTTTCTACCAGCATTATTTCGGTTGTGCAAATATTGTTTTCGATGCTTTTTATGCTTTTCAAAAAATGAATATCTACACCCTCAGCAATGGCATCGTCGGCTTCAAAATCGTATGCGGGCATTAATTTTCTATCGCCGTTATATAATATGGTAGGCTCTGCACCCATTCTTTTTACAACCCTTGCTAGGTACATGGCTAGTTTTCCACCGCCATAAATAATTACTTTTTTACCAAGTGCAGGAGCGGTGTTGTTGTTTACTTCTCTCAAAAAACTAAATGCGTCGAGTACAGGAAAAGTTTTATCAATAGCAATGGGCGCATTTTTTCCAATTTGTGCACCAATACCAAGGAACACTGCATCAAAATTTCCCGCTTCTTTTTCTGCCAATACATCTTCTACCTTGTGGTTAAGTTTAATGGTAACACCGAGTGCTTCTATTCTTTTTATTTCGGCATCTAAAATATTGCGAGGAAGCCTATAAGAAGGAATACCAAAATCCAATAAACCTCCAGCAGTTTTTCCAGCATCAAAAATTTCAACAGTGTGTCCCATTTTAGCTAAATGCCATGCGGCAGATAAGCCCGCAGGGCCAGCCCCAATGACCAATGCACGTTTACCTGTGGGAGTAATATTAAATGATGGTTGCCAATTTTCTTCAATAGCCCTATCGCCAATATACCGTTCTACTGCATGAATGTTTATGGTTGTATCAATATGATTTCTGTTGCAACCAGTTTCACATGGGCTCACACATATTCTACCCATGATGGCAGGAAAAGGGTTGTCTTGTATTATTTGCTGGAATGCCTCGTAATACTTTCCTGCCTGTGCATACGATAGCCATGCTTGAATATTTTCGCCTGCCGGGCAGGCACTATTGCATGGCGGCATGAAGTCAATATAAACTGGTCGGCGATTTCTTGTTGGACCTGTTCCTTCGGCATGGCTGCTTAGATCCGCTGGTTTGGTAATGTCACTCATTATTATAAATTAGTGTATAATAAATCAAACAACTAAAGTATAAGATTATCTAGTTTGAGGAGTTGATGAATTTCAGTAAAAAAACTGACATTTATCATGGTTAATTTGAGAGAAACTATGATCCCCGCTTCAAACCAACAAAATGGATTTGTGGTAATGGGTTATGCGATAGAAATAATAGGCAGTTATATTCTCTGTAGCATGCAAAGCGAAATGAGGAAGGAAAACGAAAACACAACAAGTATTATTTAATGATTTTAAACAACCTGTAATTATTAATCTTCCTGCCTTCCAATCATTTTTCCGCTATTGCTCCATTTATTATTAAGTTCTTCAAATTCTTTTGCATCTGCTTCTGAAAATTTTTGTTTGGCCAACGCTCTTAAATCTGGCTGACCAGCATTTACCCAAGCCGTATACCAAAACGATGCAATACTTTGTATAGAAAGCCGCATTCTTCTTTCTATCATACCATCTAATTTTTTATTGAATGCAATGGTAAACGCCGATGAGTATTGCCTTATCGTTTTACCACTTCTTTCTTCAAAAGAATATTTTTGATCTTCAGAAAATTGTTTGGTAAGATCTTTTTCTATAGATAAAACACTGTCACTGGCTAAGGCACTTTCTAACACACGATCCCAAATATATTTATTAGGGTCTTTTATGTAAAATGCCTTGCCTATCATAAAATCCCATTGTTTTTCTGCCAACAATTCTGGCGCCCTGCTTTCCCAAAATCCATGAATGCCTTTTTGATTGGTAAACTGCCCATTGTGGTTGCTATTGGCATGAAGTGGCACATGGGAGTCGGCAATATAATGCCCTAGCTCGGCACTGGTTTTCATTATTTTGCTATAATTCTTATCTTTAAACGCAGCAGTAAGTCTTTTTAGCATAACCTCAATATGCCAAGGTACAATGCCTTGCGATTGCAATGTATCTTCCGAAAATTTTGCAACGGCATCGCTCCATTTGTGTGGTAAATTCTCAAAAGGATATTTACCATAATAATCAATATCAATATAATGCCGAGGGCCTTCGTCTTTTACAGCATAGCGCCGTTTATCGGGATCTACAGCATGTTCTGTAATAAAATTAATATTGGGCTTGTATAATACCATCATTTCTGGCGGTAGTAAAAAACAGGCATAATAATTTATTTTTTGATGAGCATAAAATCCCCAACAAAACGATGGCAAATACAGCATCATTAAAATGAGCAAGATCAAAGATGACTTCAATATTTTTTTCATGTGTTCAATTTTATTTTTTTAAGTCACATGTAATTCGCCAAAGGACATTCTGGTTGGTTGCAACCTTTGTTATGGCTCATTTCATAAAATTATTTATGTATTACAGCTGTATTAAAAACGCCAAGTTATAAAAAATTAGCACATCTGCATATTTTCCCATTTTCCCATTTTCACATCTGCACATTTTCACATTTTCACATCTGCACATTGTCTCATTATTCCTCCGTAATATCAGTAACCCCTCCACTTACGGCAAATTTCATTGTTTGGGCGCTGGTAATATTTGTAATTGGTTTTACCCTGCTTCTTGGAATAATATAAACATTGCCTGCTACAGAATATGCCATGGGAATATATACAGCCACAAATTCTTCCAAACCAAAATCACTCATATCATCTTTTGTAACAAAACCCATACGCCACACATCATTGTCATCTACATTGGCCAACACATTTTGGGTAAATTTTTTCTTATCGCCTGTAAAAGCTTCAAAAAAATCTTTGGTTGTACCATATATATGTTTTAATCCGGGCGTTTTTTCTAAAACCCTATCTAAAAAGCTAACAATTTTACCAGTTATGAAAAAGGAGCTCACATAACCTATGCTAACTACAGCGGCGATAATGATAACAAAACCAAGCCCATAGTTTTGTACACGAGTAACGCCCAACTCATCTTTGTAGCGAAAAATGGGTAACCATGCATCAATCGTAGATACAATAAAAAACAACGAATATATTGTTATTGCTACGGGTGCTAGTATTAAAAGCCCTTGAAAAAAGTATTGTAACAGCTTACGGTATTGAAATCCACGTTCCATCTTAGTAATATTTTGCCGAAGATAATTTATTATTTACACAGCCAAGCTTATCACATGGGAGAAAAATGTGATGAGTGGTAACAAAAAAACAAGCGGAAACTTTGGTTACATTAAAAGTTTCCATAGTTTTGCAATCCAATTATGATAGAAATAAACGATACAGGCGATAGAATAAAGCAAAAGGCGCACAATCTTTTTATGCAATTTGGCCTACGTAGTGTAAGTATGGATGATATAGCCAACGCACTTGGCATATCCAAAAAAACCATCTATCAGTTTTATAATGATAAAGATGCGTTGGTAGACGATGTAATGACATCTGTATTTGAGAATGATGAACTATGCTGCGAAAGGGACAGAAAATCATCTGAAAATGCCATTCACGAAATATTTTTGGCAGTAGATTTTATGGTAGAAATGTTTAAGACCATGAACACTTCCGTGTTATTTGACTTGCAGAAATATTATCCTACCTCTTATATGCGCTTCCTAAAACACAAAGACAATTATTTGCATGGCATTATTGTAAGTAATTTGTTAAGAGGCATTAAAGAAGAATTGTATAGGGAAGACTTAAAAGTAGACCTATTGGCACGGTTTAGAGTAGAAAGCATGATGCTGCCATTCAATCCTGAATTTCAGCATAAAATAAAAGAAAGCCTTGCAACCATTGAAGAAGAAATAACCATTCATTTCCTGTTTGGTTTGGTTACACCCAAAGGATATAAAATGGCTTTGAAATATCAACAAAACAGACAAAAAAAGTAGTATGGATAATAAAAAAATAATGATAAACGCTGGCATATTCTTATGTATGCTGTTTGGTTTATCAATTAACAGTTTTGCACAACAAAAAAATGAATTCTCTGTAAAGCAAGCAGTGGATTATGGTATCAAAAATTCAGTCGCAGTTAAAAATGCATTGATAGATATCCAGATTCAAAAACAAACAAACAGAGAGATCACTGCAGCAGCTTTACCGCAAGTGAGTGGTAGTGGTACTTTTAATGACTTTATTAAAATACCTGTAAGCATTATACCTGGAGAGTTTTTTGGCCAACCTGGGGCAAAAATTCCTGTTCAGTTTGGAACCAAATACAACGCAACCGGAAGTATAGATGCTTCTCAACTATTATTTGATGGACAAGTTTTTATTGGATTGCAAGCACGCAGCGCAGCTATTCAACTGGCTACCAAAACCTCGGAAGTAACGGCCGAGCAAATAAAGGCAAATATTTATAAAATCTACTATCAACTAGTGGTTGGAAAAAAGCAGGCAGAAAGCATAGATGCGAACATAGAAAGATTTGAAAAATTATTTAAGGACACCAAAGAAATATACAAACAGGGTTTTGCAGAAAAGCTGGATGTAGATAAAGTAGAAGTGCAATTGAATAACCTAAAAACAGAAAAATTTAAAATAGACAATCAATTGGAATCTGGTATTGCTGGCTTGAAGTTTTTAATGAATATGCCACAAAAAGAAACTTTGGTACTTACCGATACCGTGAGTGAAGAATCCCTAAAAGATAATATTTTAGATGAAAGCTACGATTACAAAAACCGGAAAGAAAT
>JANMGS010000020.1:0-1966 GCA_031374745.1 Ferruginibacter sp.
GGAACCCAATTAGAAACACCAGCTTCTATACCTCCAGGATCTCTGTTAGACATTCTAAAATTATCCAATGCTTGCTGGTTTTTTGTTACCATATCTGGTATTGTGCCATCAGTAGCTATATTGTTTCTTATAAGAAATTCCCAGCGTTTAAATTCTTTATAACCTGTACCCACAGTTCCTCGCTGTGCAAAGAATGCTTCGGCTCTTTGTTTAATGGTAAAATAATTGTTACTTGGGTCTCTCAAAATATCGTCAATCGTTTGAGCTAGCAAGTTTCCATTTACCATTCCGCAAAAAACCGCTAACACGAACAGGCGTTTTATATATCGGTTCATAATTGTTGATTTAAATAAAATGATTTGAAAATACCTCTATTTGTTTTCTTGCGCTTTTGCTTCTAGCTTTTCTACTTTTTCTGCAAGCGCATTATTCTTTTTATTTAATTCAATAATGTATAAGGTAAGTTCCTCTACTTTTTCCATCAAGCGTTTATTCATATCACCAAGTGAAATGCCTTCTTTTTCTACCTCAGCTGCAGATGGTATATTGGGTAAGTGTTTGTTTTTATTGATAGATTCTTCCAGTTCATTTAAAGGCATTAATTTATAATTTTTACCAAAAACATAATCAGGCCATGAAGCTCTAAGTTGTACTTTAACTTCTTCGGCAATTATTTTTCCTGCTACACTTAATTGATATCCAGTAGCTATTCTTTCTGCATTACCGCCTATAAGCTGAGTTCCATTTACATGTAATTTTGCATTGGGCGTATAAGTGCCTACACCCGTATTTCCCCAACTAGGTTGTAATACGACATAATTATTAGCTCCACTATTAGACCAAATGATTAAAGAAGTATCTGTAGGAAAAACAGCACCACCAAATGCTACTTCATTTGCGGTATAAAAATTAATACCTGTACCGCCCATATTTAATGTACGGCCATAACTTGTACCGTTATAACCTATACCCATACGGCCATCATCTCTCACACGTACTAAAGTATCTCCTACATTGGATCTCAGCATAAAAGTGTTTGTTGTAGATGTTGCACCAGATCCAATTACATCTAAACGGGCAAGCGGTACACCAGGACCTGAAAAACCGCCTACTCCCATGTTACCATTTTGGCTAAAATAGTGCCTTGGTGTAATGGTTGTTCCACCATCTGGCGTGGTGTACCAGCGTAAATCTGCACCTGCCCCAGTGGTGGCCATCTGCCATTCGTTGGCTCCATCATAGCCAAACCTTATGAGCCCACTACTCGATTGTACAAACAAATCTCCCCCATTTACATGTAAAAGGTGGTTCGGATTGGTGGTGCCAATGCCCACATCTCCATCTGATTTAATGGTAAGTCGTGGGGTAGCTTGTATCGTTAAATGTAATTTACCAGTAGAATTACCAGAACCAGTTCCAAAATCCACATCTTCTGCAGCGCCAGAATAGGAACCCCAATAACCTCTGTAAAGATCATTCTCAAAAATACCCATATACATGGGAGCAGCACCATTAAATTGCGCTACATAACTACCCGTTGTTTTTACATCCAACCTAGCCGCTGGTGTAGTTGTACCAATACCCACGTTTTGGGCAAATAATCCCAATGGGGAAAGGCAAAGCAATAGCAATAAATTTTTCATATTAGCTTTTTTATAAGTGTTTAAATTAAAAAAATATTTGTTCGTAAAAATTAATAAAAATACAGTGGCTAAAAAGTTTGGTTTAACATATTTAAAACAAAAATATAAACATATTTTTTTAATTCCTATACCACAAAAAGGGTATTTAACAGCAGTTGTATAATTGATTTTGGGTGTTCCAGATTTTATGAAGTTTTGAATGTTTAATTATTTTCTTTTTGGGTGAGGTAAGGGAAAGGAAGAATGTACAGCTGGTTACGCAATTGGTGAAGACGAAATTTTTGATCCGGGCACTGTTTTCAGCGTTGGGACAGCCAGTAAAA
>JANMGS010000306.1:0-1981 GCA_031374745.1 Ferruginibacter sp.
ATTTTAAAAAGTTTATTAAAGCTTTAGTAAGAGAAGAAGCACCTTCGATTACTACTTTAAAAAAATGGATAGAATTATTTAAAATAGACCAACTACAAAGTTTATCTAACAAATAGTATTATGATAGAAGATTTAAAAAAATTATATGCAGAATTGGAAGAGCAATTGCACCCAAGTAATAGAAGATTGCTTGACAATTGGGATGCTACCAAAGAACGCTACCAGCAAGAATTTTACGAATTTAAAGTAAGAGATAAAATAATTAAACAACCCCTTACTTTTAAAAGTTTATCTGGTACCAAAGTGGCTAAAGTTATTTTACCCAAGTATAAAGATTGGGGAGATATTCTTACATGGCAATTACAAGAAAATGTGCCTGGAGAATTTCCATTTACGGCCGGTGTGTTTCCTTTAAAAAGAGAAGGAGAGGACCCAACAAGAATGTTCGCTGGGGAGGGAGGCCCCGAGCGTACCAACAGACGCTTTCATTATGTAAGTGTAGGCCAGCCTGCAAAGCGCCTCAGTACTGCGTTTGATAGTGTTACGTTGTATGGTGAAGACCCTGCTCATCGCCCAGATATTTATGGTAAAGTAGGAAACAGTGGGGTAAGTATTGCCACCGTAGATGATGCAAAGAAATTGTACAGCGGTTTCGATTTGTGCGACCCAAAGACATCTGTTAGTATGACCATTAACGGTCCAGCTCCCATGTTGCTGGCTTTTTTTATGAACGCAGCCATAGATCAGATGTGTGAAAAATATATTTATGAAAATAACTTACAAGACGAGGTAAATAAAATCATTGAAGCTAAGTATAATATTGAAACACTTCCAAAATATATTGGGGAAGATGGCAAACCTATTCATCATACAAATTTGCCAAAACTACTAACGGACTTACAAAAAAAGAATACTCAAATAAATGAAGAAACTTCCCAGACCCCCCCTGTGGGGGGCAGGGGGGCTTTGCCTTTAGGAAACGATGGCTTAGGTTTACGTTTGTTGGGCTTAAGTGGCAAAGATGTATTGCCGGCAGATGTATATGCAGCCATAAAAGCAAAAGCATTATCGAGTGTGAGAGGTACCGTACAAGCAGATATTTTAAAAGAAGACCAAGCACAAAACACTTGTATTTTTTCTACAGAGTTTGCTTTAAAACTAATGGGCGATGTGCAGGAGTATTTTATTACAAACAAAGTGCAAAACTTTTATAGTGTAAGTATAAGTGGTTATCATATTGCTGAAGCAGGCGCCAATCCTATAACACAGCTTGCATTTACATTATCCAATGGTTTTACTTATGTAGAATATTATTTGAGTAGAGGGATGAATATCGATGACTTTGCACCAAACCTTTCTTTCTTTTTTAGTAATGGTATGGATCCTGAATATTCTGTAATAGGCAGGGTGGCACGTCGTATTTGGGCAAAAGCCATGAAGTACAAATACAAAGCAAACGATCGTAGCCAAAAGCTAAAGTACCATATACAAACCAGTGGACGAAGCTTGCATGCACAGGAAATAGATTTTAATGACATACGTACAACCCTGCAAGCACTCTACGCCATTTACGACAATTGCAATTCCTTGCACACAAATGCGTATGACGAAGCCATAACAACACCTACCGAAGAAAGTGTACGCAGGGCTATGGCCATACAATTGATAATAAACAGGGAACTGGGTACAGCAAAAAATGAAAACCCCAACCAAGGCTCTTTCTTAATAGAAGAAATGACGGACTTGGTAGAACAAGCTGTGCTAGCGGAGTTTGAAAGAATTACAGAACGTGGTGGCGTGCTGGGTGCTATGGAAAGAATGTACCAACGCAATAAAATACAATAATAAATTTTTTATTACTAAAAATTAAAACACACTGTTGAATTTCCGTTTGTGGGTGTAAATAAATTTTTAAATAAAAACGGCTCGCCTACCATTTTACCTGCAGAAATTATACGAAGTACTACCGAAGAAAAAGAAT
>JANMGS010000094.1:0-2705 GCA_031374745.1 Ferruginibacter sp.
ATTTACTAATGTTTGAAGGAATTTTTACTGACATGTGTTTTAATTTTTAGTTTAATTGAGGAGTTTTATTAGAATTAATATAAAAAGTACTTAATGATAGTACGTACTTTTAAATACGTACTATCAGACAGTTAACAATAAATAATTTTAAAAATTTTCTATCTTTTACCTTTTTTAATGGTAGGAGGAAGATCAATTACACAACGGAAACCTATGTAAGATTTTGCAGTATCTTGGTATTCGTATGCACGTGTACTTGTTTGTAAGAAATAAGCAACGTCTTTCCAACTTCCACCACGAATAACTTTACGTTTCATACGTGGAGGGTCTGAATTTTTCGCATTCCAACGAACATCTGGGTTCATATCGTGTTGAAAATTGTAAGATCCTTCGTAATATAAAGATGAAGTCCACTCAGCTACATTTCCAGCCATATTATATAGTCCGAAATCATTAGGCCAAAAAGCATCGGCACGCATGGTATACAAACCTCCATCTTCTGGGTAGTTACCACGACCGGGCTTAAAGTTTGCTAAAAGACAACCTTTTTTGTTTCTCAAGTAAGGACCACCCCAAGGATAAGAAGACTGTGAGCGACCACCACGAGCAGCGTATTCCCATTGTGCTTCCGTTGGTAATCTAAAATCTGTTTGGCCTGCTCTTTTTTTGGTTTCATTGTAAGATGCTAATAAATGTGTTCTCCACTCTGCAAAAGCAGTAGCTTGTTTCCAACTTACCCCTACAACAGGATAATTACCATAAGCAGGATGGCTATAATATTGTTTAGCCATTGGCTCATTATAGGAATAGGCATAATCTCTTATCCAACACAAAGTATCTGGGAAAACAGGAATGTCTTGCTTAATGATGAATTCTTTACGCTGTATATTGGTATCTCTATTTATTGCAGAAGCTTTGTAATCAAATATTTCTGAATGATAAACAATTTTTTTGGCATCTAATTCTTTTTTACCAAAAATCCTGTTATCTACACTTACAATCATTCCATCAATCTTCTCTATAGTTGCTTTATCGCCCCACTTAATCGTAGATGCCTTTTTCCAATCTACATATTCATTGCCATCTGGACCTTGCTTTACATAATTCATTAATCTGGCAGCTATAGAATCTCTAACCCAATTGGTAAATTGACGGTATTCATTGTTGGTGATTTCGGTTGCATCCATCCAAAACCCACTTATAGAAGCTTGTTTGTTTCTTGCTGTATAAGCATAATTGACATCTTCGTCGCTTGGTCCCATATGAAAGGTACCTGCTGGTACATAAACCATTCCGGGTGGCCTAGTCAAATTATATCTGTTACCTGGTGATACACCGTGCAATTGACCGTCATTTGGTAAACTACTACTCTTTTTACCAATCAACTTACAACTAGCTGCTAAGAGGATTACAGCGATTACCGCAATGGAATTTAATGACCGATTATTCATTTTTTTTACTTTGAGGGTATTGGCAAATGTAATAATTATTTTTCTGTAAAAAACAGGTTAATTATGAGTAGGTGTTAATTTTATTAGAAATTATTTCCCAACCCAACACTATAAACGAGCCTTTTTTGTAATTATTGTGAGTCAACAATGTTAAAATGCCCTATTACCTATATCCCTCAATAAATCTTGGGAATGCTCATACGGATTGTTACAAATTGAATTACGGCATAAATATAGCAATGTTTTTTGAAAAACATACTTTTCTAATAATAATGGCATTTCTGATGGTAAAATTGCGCTTTGCAAAATTTTATTTGGTATATAAGCATGCAGCACTTCTTTAAGTAATGGAATCATATCATTACCGATTATTGTTATTTCATTTGTACCTGCAGCCATATTTATAGCCAAAGCAGCCCAAATACCAAATGAATTAGGGTGTTTCAATAGTATAGTTTTGAGGGAATCTATCATTGTAACAGCCTTTTCGTACCATTCTTGTTTATCGAAAACAACGGATAGGTACTGTAAATTCTTTGCCATTACCCCATTGGCTGAGGGTGTGGCCCCGTCGTATAATTCAATTTTTCTAATAATAATATCTTGTTGATTTATTTCTGTAAAGAAGAAAAAGGCACTTTCTTCATCAGAAAAATTATCAAAAACGTAATTTGTTAAAGTTTTTGCAAAATTTAAATAATCTGTATTAGAAGTTATTTCTTGAAGCTGAATGGCAGCTTCAATTAAATAAGCATAATCATCTAAAAATGCAGGGTATTTAGCTTTGCCACCTTTGTAGGTATGAAATAAGCCCCCATTATTATCATCAAAATATTTTTGCAAAAACTGAAATAAATTTTCTGCCGCATCTTTATACTTTTCGTCTTGTAAGACTGCATATGCTTTACAAAAAGCTGTTACCAGTAGGGCATTCCAACTTAAAATTATTTTATCATCCGTACCCGGGCGTATTCTTTTATTTCTTTCTATTAGCAATTTTTCTTTAGAGGCACTTATTATTTTCTCTGCCACCTCCATTGAAATATCAAATGATTTGGCTACCTCTTCCAAAGGCCGTAGAATTCTAAGAATATTTTTTTCTTCCCAGTTCCCATTTTCACTTACATCATAGTAGCTGTTAAACAAATCTGTATAAAAATGCTGTAAAAGATGTTTGCCATTTCTTAATTACAGAAATGAAAAGCAAGGAGGGTGGTTACTATGCCGCAATAGATGCAGACAGTGAAGGGGTAG
>JANMGS010000111.1:0-4760 GCA_031374745.1 Ferruginibacter sp.
CATCGTATTGCAGGAAAAACTGCCTATTGGTCTAGATGATACTTATGGCATCATGCAATCCAAACTGGCTCATTTAGGAGCTAAATCCGCCGCTACTTTATTTAAAATACTGAGTTTTGGTAGTATCATTCCCTCTACAGCACAAGACTAAACAAAAGCTGCTTACTTTAAAAATCCTACTGCCAAAGACCTTACAATTAGTTTTAAGGAGATGGATAGCCATAAAATTTTGCGTACTATCAATGCTTGTAATCCTTGGAACAAAGCTGCCGGAGCAGTAGTAAGCAATTGGATGATTGGTATTACAGAAGCAGAAATATCCCAAAACATTTCTACGGAAACAGATATGCCAGGTAGTATTGTGGAGCTGGATAAAGAAAACGGGCTATTAGTAAAAACGGTCGATAAAAAAGTTATAAAAATAAATATTGTCTATTTGCAAGAAGGTATTTTAAGTGGATGGCGATTAAAAGAATTTGGATTAAAAAAAGGAGATATTTTTGAATGATTTTTTTAAATCAGGTATTTTTACTTGGTTTTTGAGTGTGATTTGTACAGTAACTTTGTGATATTATAAATTCAATTATTTTCATTATGAACAATCTTTACAAAATTTTTTCAAAACTATTTTTAATATTCTTTTTGAGTAATATTACACTCGCATCAGAAGCACAAACAACCTTGGTAAAAGGCGATATTGCTATTACCGGCTTTATTGGTAATGGCACGGTGGCTGGCAACGATCAGTTTTCTTTTGTGCTTTTGCGTGATATAACCACTGGCACAGTGATAAATTTTACTGATAACGCATGGTTGCGCACCAGTGCTACAACGGGCTCTTGGAGGACAGGCGAAGGAACCGTAACATGGACAAGTAATGCAGCCTATCTAAAAGGTACAGAAATAAAAATTGAAGTAACTGGTGCTGCCACTGCCACCGCCACTTTTGTTTATTTGGCAACAAGCGGAGGCGCGGGTACTGCTGTTGGTGCTGTTATGCCAAGTTTTAGTGCCAATGGCGACCAAATCATCGCCTACCAGGGCGCTATCGCCACACCCACTTTTATTTCTGCTATTCACTTTAACTCTTACAATGCAGGTATCGTGGGAGAGCCAATAACCAATACCACCGACTGGGAAGGCGCTTACAGCACAGCCAACTCCTGTGGATTGCCCGCCCTCACTTCGGTATCGGCCAATAATTTCCTTACCAATGGAGTGGATGCATTTTGGGTATTTAACAACCCAACAGTGGAATTTGACAATGCCCGCTTTAACTGTTCTGGTACAATGACCACTGTAGGAGGTATACGTGCTGCCATCTACGTAACGGCTAACTGGTCGGCCTCCTACGACGACGATGCACCCAGCTTTAGCATTCCTACTGGTTGTTTTTTATTATCTCCAGTTCCTGTCAAATTAATTAGTTTTCAAGCCCAAAACAATCTTACAAATATTATTGCAAAGTGGAAGGTAACCGATGAAATTAATGTAGATCGTTACGAAGTAGAGCGTAGTTTTGATGGTAAGAATTTTGACAAAATTGGTACTGTTGCTGTACAACCAAGTGCTGGCGATAAAAATTACAGTCTAACCGATTTCGAAAGCCTGAAGATGGCGTCTACACTAATTTATTACCGCCTAAAATCTTTTGATATAGATGGCAAATTTAGCTACTCCGATATTGTGACGGTACGCAATAATAAAGACGAATCTATTTTAGTAGATAATTTCGCAAATCCAATAAACGATAATCTTAATTTTAATCTTACCGTAAAAACGAAAGGCATTGTTATCATACAAATTGCAGATGTAAATGGAAAAATTGCAATTAGCAAACAATTGCAAGTAAATGCTGGCAGGAGCAGTATTTCACTTGCAGAAGCAGCTACCCTATCTAAAGGGATTTATTTCTTGCGGGTAACCACTACAACTGGAAGTATGGTTACAAAATTGATTAAATAATTATTATTTTATTTGCAAAGAGCGGGCACAGTTAGCCGCTCTTTGTTACAATAATACCCGCGCTACTAGCAATTATTTTATTGATTCTTTTGCATTGGGTTGATACCAACTTCAATATTTTAAGGCTCCATTGTTTTTAAAGATATAAGCAGCCTCGAAAGCTTGATTTTTTTTAAGAACAAATTTACTTTGAACGAATAGATAATTTGATTTAATTAAGTAGCTCATTTTGTAAACTTAGTGCGATTGATCTGTTTTATAGACAAGATGATTTATATTTTATTTGTTATAAAAACAGGTAATTATACCCGATTTATTTAAGATGTTTTTTAATATCTTCGCAAAATAACTAGTGGAAAAAGTAGTGATTAATTTAAATCACTATTTTGTTTATAGGTTATGAAAATAATTAGCATATTCGAAAGATATCTCCTCCAGAATCTTTCCTTGTGTCTGGGGTATATTTAAAATGGAAATCAATGTATTTTTAATGATTTTAGAATATATCATTTATGTAGAAAGAGCAAAACCAATGTTACTTAGACATGATTAAAGAGAAAGTGATAATTTAATTTATTTTTAAATACTATTAATATTTTTTATACGTTTTTAATTTTTACCAAGAACCAAAAAAAAACCATGAATACAATCTACGCAAAACTAACAAGGAAGCTACTTGCTGCCTTTTTGCTTTTAATCATTTTAAATAGCACAATTAAAGCACAGACTACATTGGTAGCTGGCGATATTGCCATTACGGGCTATCAGGGTTTTGGCGCCAGCGCTACAACGGATGAATTTTCCTTTGTTTTGCTTCGCAATATTACTGCAAACACGGTTATCAACTTTACTGATAATGGTTGGTTAAGTACCAATGTGTTTCGTACGGGCGAAACCACCATTACCTGGACGTCGGCCACTGCGCTGAATGCTGGTACCGAAGTAAAAATTGTGGGCCTCACGCCCACATTGGCAGGAGCAGGTAACCCAGGTACGGTTACGGGTACGGCCCTTAGCTTATCTGCCAATGGCGATCAGGTGTTGGCTTACCAGGGTACTGCTGCAGCACCTACTTTTATTACTGCCATTCACATGAATGTGTATTCATTGACCAACAGCGACCCCGTAACCACTACGGCTGCAGCTTGGGATGGCACAGCTAATACGCTCAACTCTTCTGCTGTTCCCCCAGGGCTTACCAATGCTATAAATGCCATGTGGATAGGCACACAAGGCGATATAAATTCAGAAAAAGACAATGCACGATTTATATGCGCTGGAGATCTTTCTACCGTAGCCAGTATCAAGGGATTGATATTTGACCAAACAAAATGGACAACTACCGACGGAGATCCTTCGGGTCTGATATTACCTACAGGTTGTTCTTATATTGTAGCAGCAGCTACACCCACCATTAATACAAATCCGGCTAACAGTACTATCTGTGCCGGTGCGAATACCAGTTTTTCCATTACGGCAACCAATGCCGTAACATTTCAATGGCAAGTAGATAACGGAGGAGGTTTTACCAATATTACCAACGATCCCATTTATAGTGGTGCAACAACGACAACATTAAATATAACAGCGGCACCAGCCAGTTTTAATGGCTATTTATATCGCTGTGTTGCCACCAATGGATCCGGTCCCACCAATTCAACTTCTGCTGCCCTTATTGTTAATGCATTACCTGCAGGGCCAACGCTGCTGGCAAGAACCCCGGCTGCAGTAACAGTAGCTGATGGTACACCGGTAAGTGCAACTTTTAACCCTGGCAGTGGTGGTACTGGTTGTGCAGATGATTTTAGATATACTACCAATGGCGGCGCTTCTTACCTGCCATACACACCCGGCAGCAATATTTCTACTACAGGTTTAGCTGCTGCAGGCGGTACGGTAACCATTGAAGGTCGCAGGGCCAATTGCTCGGCAGGTTGCCAGGGTAACTATGTGGCGCTAGCAACATGGGTGGTAACACCATTACCTGCTGGAGCAACTACGCTTAATGCGGGTGACATTGCATTTAGTAGTTATGCGGCCATAACCGATGAATTTTCTTTCGTATTATTAAGAAATATAGGCCCTGGTACAGTGATCAACTTTACCAACAATGGCTGGCTCAGTACCAACGTATTCCGTACAGGCGAAGAAACTGCAACATTTACAAGCAATGCAGCATATGGAGCTGGTACCGAAATAAGAATCAGCGGACTAAGTTCTAGTCTGCAAAGTGGTGGTAGCGCTGGTACAGTTACAGGTACAGGTTTAACGCTAAACATAAACGGCGACCAAGTCTTGGCTTATCGTGGCACAGCTGCGGCTCCTACATTTATCAGTGCCATCCACATGAATGTGTATAGCATTTCTGCAGGAGATGTGGTTACTACTACCGCCGCAGCATGGGACGGTACTGCCAATACGGTGAATGCCAGTGCATTGCCTACCGGCTTAACCACAGGCACCAATGCCATTTGGATTGGTACACAAGGTGTGCCTGCATCGGAGTTTGACAATTCAAGGTATGGCAATTGCGGAGGCCCTGGTACGCTTGGTCCTATTGCAACCTTACGTGCAGCGTTGAACAACCAGACCAACTGGATAAGCAATAACAACAGCCCAACACCTGGTTTTGCCATCCCAACTGGTTGTAATTACCTAGGTATAGGCGCACCACCAAGTATTACCGGTCAACCGGCTAACACAGCGGTGTGCGAAGGCACTAATGCCAGCTTCACTATTGTAGTGACTGGAGCTTCTACCTACCAATGGCAAGTTGACCCCGGTACAGGCTTTGT